>JAVBVL010000091.1:0-16850 GCA_031554285.1 Bacteroides sp. | reverse complement strand
GACATCCTGGCTACCGACTTCTTTCGCCGGCAAACTAAGTTGCTGGTGCTTATCATGGTGTTTGTTATCTTCTACATTCACAACCGCTACGCCAGTCAGCAACAACAAATCGAGATAGACCGCCTGAAGAAGGTACTTATCGACACCAAGTACGATGCGCTTACACGCAGCTCGGAACTGATGGAGAAAAGTCGCCAGTCGCGCATCGAAGAATATATTTCGTCCCGGGAGAGTGAGCTGCGAACAGCTACGCACCCGCCTTACGTGCTCAAGTAATAATTAGTAAATCAAACCCGAAAGTGGCAGTAGATAAGAAAAATATAATGATCCGGTACTCCTTCGTCATCTTGTTGATGGGGTTGGCAGGTATCGCTATTATTGTCAAAGCAGGCATCACCATGTTTGCCGAGCGGCAATACTGGCAGGAGGTAGCCGACCGTTTTGTCAAAGAGAACGTAACGGTGAAGCCCAACCGGGGTAATATTATCTCGGCAGACGGGAAACTGATGGCAAGTTCACTGCCCGAATACCGTATCTACATGGACTTCATGTCGGGCGAGCCCGATCCCAAAAGACGGGAAAAGGAGCAACGTCGCAAGGATTCTATCTTAAATCTTAACCTGGATTCTATCTGCATAGGATTGCACAAGATTATTCCGGATATGACAGCCGCCGAGTTCAAGAGGCACATCAAAGCCGGGCGCGATAAGAAGAGCCGCAACTGGCTGATTTACCCCAACCGTATCTCGTACATCCAGTACAAGGAAGCTAAACGGTTGCCGGTATTCAACCTGAACAAGTACAAAGGCGGATTCCACGAACAGGCGTACAACCGGCGCAAGAAACCGTTCGGCTCACTGGCCACCCGTACATTGGGTGAACTCTTTGCCGATACCGCCCTGGGTGCCAAGAACGGACTGGAATTGGCCTTTGACACGCTCCTGAAAGGGCGTGACGGGATTACCCACCGCCAAAAGGTAATGAATAAATACCTCAACATCGTTGATATTGCCCCGGTAGACGGGTGCGACCTGATTACCACCATCGACGTGGGCATGCAGGACATCTGTGAAAAGGCACTGGTCGATAAGTTGAAAGAGATTAACGCCAGCGTAGGTGTAGCGGTACTTATGGAGGTGGCAACGGGCGAGATAAAGGCCATTGTAAATATGAGTAAAGGGAACGACGGCAACTATTACGAGATGCGCAACAATGCCATCAGCGACATGATGGAGCCGGGTTCTACGTTTAAAACCATATCGATTATGGTTGCGCTGGAAGATGGTAAGATTACGCCCAACGACATAATTGATACCGGCAACGGGGTGAAACCGATGCACGGAAGCCTGATGAAAGACCATAACTGGACCCGCGGCGGATACCAGCGCATCGACGTGACACAAATCCTGATGTACTCATCGAACATCGGCGTGTCGACCATCATCGACCAAAATTACGGCAGTGACCCGCAGAAGTTTGTCGACGGATTGAAGCGTATGGGTATTACCCAGAATCTGAATATTCCGTTGGCAGGTGCAGGTAAAGCCAAGGTGTTAGATACTAAAGAACGGTATTTCTCAAAGACCACCCTGCCGTGGATGAGCATTGGGTACGAGACTCAGGTTCCGCCCCTCAACATACTGACCTTCTACAACGCCATTGCCAACAACGGCACCATGGTACAGCCCAAGTTTGTACGGGCGGCCGTGAAAGATGGAGAGGTGGTGAAGGAGTTCCCCACGGAAGTGATTGTCCCAAAGATTTGTTCGGACAAAACGCTGACCGAAATCCGGGAGATTCTGCGGGCGGTGGTAAGCCGCGGGTTGGCAGGTCCGGCGGGCAGCAAGCAGTTTGCCGTATCGGGTAAAACGGGAACGGCACAGATTTCGAAAGGAGCAGCAGGTTACAAGAGTGGCAGCATGAACTACTTAGTGAGTTTCTGTGGATACTTCCCCTCGGAAGCGCCCAAGTACAGCTGCATTGTTTCTATCCAAAAACCGGGGCTTCCGGCATCGGGCGGCTTAATGGCAGGTTCGGTATTCGGCAAGATTGCCGAGCGCGTGTATGCCAAAGACCTGCGCCTGGATATTAAGAATGCCATCGACAGCAACAGCGTAGTGATACCCGATGTAAAGAACGGTGAGTTGCGCGAAACCAAACGGATTCTGGACGAATTAAAGATACAAAACCAGGCAGAGTTTGCCAGCCGCAATACCAAAGAGGTATGGGGCAACACGCAGAACCTGGCACAATCGCTCAGCCTGAAAGGGCGGGAAGAGGCCCACAACACCGTACCCAGCGTAATAGGCATGGGAGCCAAAGATGCCGTGTACTTGTTGGAGAAGAGCGGACTCAAGGTTCGCCTGTCGGGAGTAGGAAAGGTAAAAAGTCAGTCGGCACCGGCAGGTTCGGTACTGCACAAGGGGCAAACGGTTACTGTGTATTTGAATTGATGACGCTATATATATAAGGTATGAAATTAAACGAATTGTTACGGGCCATCCAACCTTTGCAGGTTATCGGTACGCCGGAGGTGGAAATTACGGGAGTCAACATCGACTCGCGCCAGGTAGGTGCGGGACATTTGTTTATGGCCATGCGGGGTACACAAACCGATGGGCATGCCTACATTCCGGGAGCCATCGAGAAAGGCGCCGTAGCCATTCTGTGCGAGGAGGTGCCGGAACAACCGGCAGTCCATGTAACTTATGTACAGGTAGCCGACAGTGAAGAGGCGGTTGGCAAACTGGCAACAGCCTTTTACGGCAATCCCACATCGCAACTGGAGTTGGTAGGCGTAACGGGCACCAACGGAAAAACAACCATCGCCACCTTATTATATGATGTATTCCGGTATTTCGGGTACAAGGTAGGATTAATCTCAACGGTGTGTAACTACATCGACGGCACACCCATCCCCACCGAGCATACCACCCCCGACCCTATTACGCTGAACCGCCTGTTGGGACAGATGGCGGAAGAGGGTTGCAAGCATGTATTTATGGAGGTAAGCTCCCACTCCATCGCCCAAAAGCGAATCAGCGGGTTGAAGTTTGCCGGAGGTATCTTTACCAACCTCACACGCGACCACTTAGATTACCATAAGACGGTAGAGAATTACCTGAAAGCCAAAAAGAAGTTCTTTGACGACATGCCCAAGAATGCTTTCAGCCTTACCAACCTGGACGATAAGAACGGACTGGTAATGACTCAAAATACCCGTTCCAAGGTGTACTCCTACTCGCTACGCAGCCTGTGCGACTTCAAAGGCCGCGTACTGGAATCGCACTTCGAAGGGATGATACTCGATATCAACAACAAAGAAGTCGCGGTACAGTTTATCGGTAAGTTCAATGCCTCTAACCTGCTGGCGGTGTTCGGCGCTGCTGTGTTGTTAGGCAAAAAAGAAGAAGAGGTATTGGTAGCGCTCAGCACGTTACGTCCGGTAGCCGGACGTTTCGATGCCATACGCTCACCCAAAGGATATACAGCCATTGTGGACTATGCCCATACGCCGGATGCCCTAATCAATGTACTAAATGCCATTCACGGTGTACTGGAAGGACGCGGCAAGGTTATTACGGTGGTAGGCGCCGGCGGTAACCGCGACAAAGGCAAACGCCCCATCATGGCGAAGGAGGCTGCCAAAGCCAGCGACCGGGTAATCATTACTTCGGACAACCCGCGTTTTGAAGAGCCGCAGGACATCATTAACGATATGATGGCGGGACTGGATGCTACCGACAAGAAGAAAACCCTTTGCATTACCGACCGCAAAGAGGCCATCCGTACCGCCTGCATGCTGGCCGAACAAGGCGACGTGATTCTGGTAGCCGGCAAAGGACATGAGAATTACCAGGACATCAAAGGGGTGAAACATCACTTTGACGATAAAGAAACAATAATTGCCAACTACTAATCACTTATCACTAACCATTAATCACTACATAGATGTTATACTACTTATTCGACTGGCTACACTCCCTAAATTTCCCCGGCGCAGGTATGTTTGGATATACCTCTTTCCGGGCGTTGATGGCTATCCTCCTATCGCTGCTTATCTCAAGCATCTGGGGCGACAAGTTTATTAACCTGTTGAAGCGGAAGCAGGTTACCGAAACACAACGGGATGCAAGCATCGACCCGTTTGGGGTAGCTAAGGTAGGCGTACCCAGCATGGGAGGGGTGATTATCATTGTAGCCATCCTCATTCCTTGCCTGTTATTGGGTAAGTTGCATAACATCTACATGATTCTGATGTTGATTACTACCATCTGGTTAGGCTCGTTGGGCTTTGCCGATGATTACATCAAGATATTTAAACGCAACAAGGAAGGGTTGCACGGTAAGTTTAAGGTGATAGCCCAGGTAGGTTTGGGACTCATTGTGGGATTAACCCTGTACCTGAGCCCGGACGTGGTGATACGCGAGAATATTGAGGTGAACACACCGGGGCGCGACATGGAAGTGGTACACGGTACACATAACCTGAAGTCGACACAAACCACCATTCCGTTCTTTAAAAGCAACAACCTGGATTATGCCGACATCACGGCATTTATGGGCAAGCATGCACAAACTGCCGGATGGATTCTGTTTGTCATTGTAACCATCATTGTAGTAACAGCCGTATCAAACGGGGCCAACCTGAACGATGGGATGGACGGCATGGCGGCGGGGAACTCTGCTATTATTGGGCTTACGCTGGGCATACTGGCCTATGTATCCAGTCACATGGAGTTTGCAGGCTACCTTAACATCATGTACATACCGGGGTCGGAAGAACTGGTAATCTTTATCTGCGCCTTTATCGGAGCGCTCATCGGCTTCCTGTGGTACAACGCCTTCCCGGCGCAGGTATTCATGGGCGATACGGGTAGCTTGACCATCGGTGGTATCATTGCGGTATTTGCCATTATCATACACAAAGAATTACTGATTCCTATCTTGTGCGGGGTGTTCCTGGTAGAGAACCTGTCGGTTATCTTGCAGGTAAACTACTTCAAGCGCGGGAAGAAGAAGGGAATACGCCAACGTATCTTTAAGCGTACGCCTATTCACGACCATTTCCGTACCACGATAGCCCAACTGGACCCCACGTGTAGGTACATCTTCACGAAGCCGGACAGCGTATTTCACGAAGCAAAAATTACCGTACGGTTTTGGATTGTAACCATTGTATTGGCTGCCATTACCATTATTACATTGAAAATACGATAGTATGAGTGCATCAGATAATAAAAAGAGAGTGGTGGTATTAGGTGCCGGCGAAAGCGGCGCCGGAGCTGCTGTGCTTGCCAAAGTAAAGGGATTCGATGTGTTTGTCTCGGACATGTCGGCCATTAAGGATAATTACAAGGAACTGCTCAACCAACACCAGATAGCCTGGGAAGAGGGAAAGCACACGGAAGCATTGGTTCTGAATGCCGATGAGGTGATTAAGAGTCCGGGCATCCCCAACGAAGCACCGCTTATCTGCAAACTCACGGAACAGGGTACACCCATTGTCTCGGAAATTGAATTTGCCGGACGGTACACCAATGCTAAGATGGTGTGTATCACAGGCTCTAACGGAAAAACCACCACCACCTCTTTGATTTACCACATCTTCAAGAGTGCCGGGGTAAATGTGGGACTGGCAGGCAACATCGGCCGGAGCCTCGCCTTGCAGGTAGCCGAAGAGCAACACGATTACTACATCATTGAACTGAGCTCGTTCCAGCTGGATAACATGTACGACTTCCGCGCCAACATTGCGGTACTGATGAACATTACCCCCGACCACCTGGACCGGTACGACCATAACATGCAGAACTACGTGGATGCCAAGTTCCGCATCACACAGAACCAAACGGAAGAGGATGCCTTTATCTTCTGGAACGACGACCCCATTATTCGCAAGGAGTTGGATAAGTACGGACTGAAAGCACACCTGTATCCGTTTGCCGCCGTGAAACAAGAGGGTGCCATTGCCTACGTGGAAGACAACCTGTTGAAGATTGACGAGCCTATTGCTTTCAATATGGAACAAGAGGCGTTGGCATTACACGGCACACACAACCTGTACAACTCGATGGCGGCAGGTATCTCGGCCAACCTGGCAGGTATCACCAAAGAAAACATACGACGGGCGTTGGCCGACTTCAAAGGGGTGGAACACCGCCTGGAAAAGGTGGCACGGGTACGCGGCATCGACTTTATCAACGACTCGAAAGCTACCAATGTGAATTCCTGCTGGTATGCCCTGCAAAGTATGAAAACCAAGACAGTGCTCATCCTGGGTGGTAAAGACAAAGGTAACGACTATACAGAGATTGAAGAACTGGTACGCGAGAAGTGCAGCGCCCTGGTATACCTGGGATTGCACAATGAGAAGTTACACGAATTCTTCGACCGCTTCGGGCTACCGGTAGCCGACGTGCAAACGGGCATGAAAGATGCCGTTGATGCCGCCTACAAACTGGCACAAAAAGGCGAAACGGTATTGCTGAGCCCCTGTTGCGCCTCGTTCGACCTATTTAAAAGCTACGAAGACCGCGGCGACCAGTTCAAAGCATGCGTACTGGCGTTGTAACTCAATAGACAATTCAAATTAACTGACAGAAGTGGATTTATTAAAGAACATATTCAAAGGCGACAAGGTAATCTGGATTATCTTCATGTTCCTGTGCCTCATCTCCATTGTCGAGGTGTTCAGTGCGGCAAGTACTTTGACGTACAAGAGCGGCGACCACTGGGGACCGATTACGCAGCACTCCATCATCCTGATGATTGGAGCGGTGGTCGTGGTGTTCATGCACAACATTCCTTATAAATGGTACCAGGTGTTCCCGGTATTCTTGTACCCCGTTTCTGTTGTATTGCTTACGTTTGTTATGGCCATGGGTATCCTCACCGGCGACCGTACCAACGGTGCCGCCCGTTGGATGTCGTTCATGGGTTTGCAGTTCCAGCCTTCGGAGTTAGCCAAGATGGCGGTAATTATTGCCGTTTCGTTTATCCTGTCCAAGCAACAGGAGGAAGACGGGGCAAAGCCAAAAGCGTTTAAGTACATCATGATTATTACCGGCATTGTGTGTGCCCTGATTGCCCCGGAGAACCTATCGACCGCCATGTTGCTGTTTGGCGTGGTATTCCTGATGATGTTTATAGGCCGGGTAGCAGCCAAGAAGCTATTAGGACTGGTTGCACTCATTGTATGCATCGGAGGATTGGCGGCAACTACCGTGGTACTAATTCCGGTAGAAACCCTGCGAACTACTCCGGGGTTGCACCGTTTTGAAACTTGGCAAAACCGTATCAAAGGTTTTTTCGATAAGGAGGAAGTACCCGCTGCCAAGTTTGACATTGACAAAGAAGCCCAGGTAGCGCATGCCCGTATTGCCATTGCAACCAGTAACTTTGTAGGAAAAGCGCCGGGTAATTCCGTGCAGCGCGACTTCCTGAGCCAGGCGTTTTCCGACTTTATATTTGCCATCATCATCGAAGAGTTGGGGCTGGTAGGAGGCGGCTTTGTAGTGATTCTCTACATTTGGCTGTTGATACGCGCCGGACGAATAGCCCAGAAGTGCGAGCGAACGTTTCCCGCCTTCTTAGTTATAGGCATTGCGCTGATGCTGGTATCACAAGCCATCCTGAATATGATGGTGGCAGTGGGGCTGTTCCCCGTAACCGGACAACCGTTGCCACTTATCAGTAAAGGAGGAACCAGTACGTTGATTAACTGTGCCTACATCGGCATGGTTCTGAGTGTAAGCCGGTATGTGGCACACCTGGAAGAGCAGAAAGCACACGATGCACAGATACAGATGCAGGTAGAAACGGGAGATTCGGAAGGGCAGAATGCCGCCGAACCTACTGCCAAAATATTGAACAGTGACGCGGAATTTGAAGAATAAAGTACAGCTATGGATAAAGAACTAAGAATCATCATCAGCGGTGGCGGTACGGGAGGGCACATCTTTCCGGCTGTATCCATTGCCAATGCCATCAAGGAACTGCACCCCGATGCAAAGATTCTCTTTGTGGGAGCCGAAGGTAGAATGGAGATGCACCGCGTACCTGAAGCAGGATACGAGATTATTGGACTGCCCATAGCCGGATTCGACCGCAAGAACCTGTTGAAGAACGTCAGTGTGCTGATGAAGCTGGCACGCAGCCAATGGAAAGCACGGAGCATTATCCGCAACTTCCGCCCGCAGGTAGCGGTGGGTGTAGGCGGTTACGCCAGCGGTCCTACGTTGAAGACGGCCGGGATGATGGGCGTTCCTACGCTGATACAGGAACAGAACTCGTATGCCGGAGTTACCAACAAACTATTGGCAAAGAAGGTGAAGAAGATTTGTGTAGCGTATGACGGGATGGAGCAATTCTTCCCCGCCGATAAGATATTGATGACAGGCAATCCGGTACGTCAGGGGTTATTAAACCACACCATCACCCAAGAAGAAGCCATACGCAGTTTCGGCTTGAGCCCCGAACTGAAAACGGTATTGATATTGGGCGGTAGCTTAGGCGCACGTACCATTAACCAAACGTTGACCGAAGGGCTGGAGCTGATTCGCGGAGCCGAAGGTATACAGTTTATCTGGCAAACAGGTAAAATATACATTGAGCAGGTAAAGGAGGCGGTACAAGCTGCCGGCGCACCTGCCAACCTGCATGTAACCGACTTTATCAAAGATATGGCAGCAGCCTACGCCGCAGCCCATCTGGTTATCTCGCGCGCCGGAGCAGGTTCTATCTCGGAGTTCTGCCTGTTAGGCAAACCGGTGATACTGGTTCCCTCGCCCAACGTGGCCGAAGACCATCAAACCAAGAATGCCCTGGCATTGGTAAACAAACAGGCAGCGGTATATGTAAAGGATGTGGAGGCCAAAGAGAAACTGCTCCCGGTAGCTTTGGAACTGGTAGCCGATGCCGATAAATTAGCGGCACTGAGCCAACACATCACCGAACTTGCCCTGCCCAACTCTGCCACCCTCATTGCCAAAGAGGTTATTAAACTGGTGACAAACAAAGATTAAAGTAAGAGCATGAATATAGAGAACATACAATCGGTTTACTTCGTAGGTGCAGGCGGCATCGGCATGAGCGCCCTGATACGTTATTTCTTGTCGAAAGGCAAGCTGGTAGCAGGGTATGACCGTACCCCGAGCGAACTGACCGCTACGTTGATTACCGAAGGAGCACAGATTCATTACGAAGAAAACATCGACCTGATTCCGGCAGCTTGCAAGGATAAGGAAACTACCCTCGTTGTATTTACCCCTGCCGTTCCTAACGAACATGCCGAGTTAGTATACTTCCGCGAAAACGGATTCGAGATACAGAAGCGTTCGCAGGTACTGGGCACCATCACCAAATCGAGCAAAGGTTTGTGCGTGGCAGGTACACACGGAAAGACTACCACCTCTACCATGGTGGCACACCTGATGCACCAATCGGCAGTGGGATGTACGGCATTCCTGGGAGGCATCTCCAAGAACTACCACACCAATTTATTACTTTCGGTTACAAGTCCGTACACCGTAATCGAAGCCGATGAGTTCGACCGCTCATTCCACCGGTTATCACCGTACATGAGTGTGATTACCTCCACCGACCCCGACCATCTTGATATATACGGAACCGAAGAAGCTTATCTGGAAAGTTTCCGTCACTATACCACCCTGATACAACCGGGAGGTGCCTTGATTATCCGCAAGGGAGTAAGCCTGCAACCCAATGTACAGGAAGGCGTACACGTATTTACCTATTCACGGGACGAAGGCGATTTCCATGCTGAAAACATTCGTATCGGTAACGGAGAGATTACTATCGACTTCGTAGCGCCCGATACACGTATTAACAACATCCGGTTGGGCGTACCCGTAAGCATCAACATCGAGAACGGAGTAGCCGCCATGGCTATGGCACATCTGTGCGGAGCCACCGACGAAGAACTCAAAGCGGGCATGGCAAGCTTCGGCGGGGTAGACCGCCGGTTCGACTTCAAGATAAAGACTGACCGCGTGGTATTCCTGAGCGATTACGCCCACCACCCATCGGAAGTGAAGCAAAGCATCTTGTCCATGCGTGAGTTGTACGAAGGGCGGAAGCTCACCGTAGCCTTCCAGCCACACTTGTACAGCCGCACGAACGACTTCTACCGTGAATTTGCCGACAGCCTTTCATTGGCCGACGAAGTAATACTGCTGGATATCTATCCGGCACGGGAACTGCCCATCGAGGGAGTGACCAGCCAGTTGATATACGATAACCTGCGCCCCGGCGTAGCTAAATGTATGTGCCGCAAGGAAGAGCTTGTATCCCTGTTGGGAGAGCGAAAACCCGAGGTGCTGATGACATTGGGAGCCGGCGACATAGACAACTATGTGCCTGCCATCTGTGAATTGCTTAATAAACAGGAAATGCTATGATCCGGAGAATCTTTCTGTCGATTTTCTTGTTGCTTATCGTAAGCTACCTGGCTGTGGCGGTCACGCTGTTCAGCCACAAGCCAGCAGACCAGGCGTGCAGCAATATCAAGCTGGTTATCAAGGATACGGTGAATGCTGGGTTTATTACCCGCGACGAGATTGCCGGACTCCTGCAAAAGAAGAATATCTACCCGGTAGGCAAGAAACTGGAAGGTATCCATACCAAGAGCATCGAACAGGAGATAGGAAAGCACCCGTTGGTGGACCGCGCCGAGTGCTACAAAACACCGGGCGGCAAACTCTGCGTAGAGGTGAGCCAGCGTATCCCCGTATTGCGCATCATGGCTGCCAATGGCGAGAATTATTATATAGATAACAAAGGAACCGTAATGCCTCCCAATGCCAAGTGCACCGCGCACCGCGCCATTGTAACGGGCGAGGTAGACCAGGCATTTGCCACCGGCGACATTTATAAATTAGGCGTATTCCTGCAAAACAATAGTTTCTGGAATGCGCAAATTGAGCAAATCAACGTATTGAGCGGACGGCGCATTGAGCTGGTACCGCGCGTAGGTAATCACATTATCTACCTCGGCAAACTGGATAAATACGAGGAGAAGCTCGCCCGCCTGAAGAAGTTCTACGAAAAAGGACTGAACCGGGTGGGATGGAACAAGTACTCACGCATCAACGTAGAGTTCTCCAACCAAATCATCTGTACCAAGTGGGACAGTAATAAATAAGGTAATAATTAGCATACAATAAAGATATGGCAACAACTGAATTCATCGCCGCCATTGAACTGGGATCGTCAATGGTTACCGGCTTAGCCGGCAGAAAGAACAACGACGGAAGCGTGCACGTGTTGGCATCTGCCGAGGAAGACGCATCATCGTTTATCCGGAAGGGAATGATTTACAACCTCGACAAGACCTCACAGTGCCTCACCTCCATCATCATGAAATTGGAAGGGGAGCTTCACAACTCTATCTCCAAAGTATATGTGGCTGTGGGCGGACAATCTATCCGCACGGTAGAGCATGTGGTGAGCCGCGACCTGGGCGAAACGGTTATCATCTCACAAGAACAGGTTGACGCTATCTGCGATGAGAATCTGGGTGCTGAAGTAGCCGATATGGACATCCTGGATGTGGCTCCGCAGGAGTACAAGATAGGAAGCAACCTGCAGGTAGACCCGGTAGGCGTAGCGGGCAACCACCTGGAAGGGCATTTCCTGAACATCATGGCACGCGCTACCATCCGGAAGAACGTGGAACATTGCTTTGAACAAGCCAAGATTGAGATAGCCGACCTGTTTGTAGCTCCGCTGGTAACCGCCAATGCCGTGTTGACAGAAACCGAACGCCGCTCGGGCTGTGCACTGGTTGACTTCGGTGCCGATACCACCACCATCTCTGTATATAAAGGTAACCTGTTGCGCTTCCTCTCGGTATTGCCGTTGGGAGGTAACAACATTACACGCGACTTAACCTCGTTGCAGATTGAAGAGCAGGAGGCCGAACAACTCAAGATAACCTACGGCAATGCCCTCTTCGAGGAGAGTGAAGATGCCGAACCGGTACTGTACACGCTGCAAGACGGCAGTCGCACCATCGATACCGATGCCGTGTGCAACATCGTTGAAGCACGTGCCGAAGAGATTATTGCCAACGTATGCCACCAACTGGAGCTGTCCGGATACGAAGACAAGCTGTTGGCAGGTGTGGTACTTACCGGAGGCGCTTCGAACCTGAAGAACTTAGACAAGGTATTTGCCAAGAAAACGAAGATTGATAAGATTCGCGTAGCCAAAGCACCCCACTTTACGCTAACAGGAAGAGGGTACAAGGAAGATGCCAGCCTGAATACAGCCCTCGGACTCCTGGCGCAAGGAACCGAGAACTGCTGCCTGCAGGAGCAATACATACAGCCCGCTCCCACTCCGCAACCCGAGGTGGTAGTAGAGGCGCCCGACCCATCGAAGGGATTCTTCAACGAAGACGAAGAGCTGAAGAGCCAGGAGGAAATCTTCCGCATCCAGAAACGACAACGCGACGAAGAAGAGAAGCGTCAGCGAAAAGAAGAGAAAGAGCGCAAGATTGCCGAACAGAAAGCCAAGGAGGCCGAAGAGAAAGAACGCAAGAGAGCCGAGAAAGAAGCCCGCAAGGGTGAAGAGAGCTCCATCAAGAAGTTCTTCGACAAAGTATCCAAAGGCTTGTTCGACGACCAACCCATGGATTAATTCATTCATTAGCAAATTCAAAAACCAACAGATATGGACGAGATACTCGTAAACTTTGAACTCCCGACAGATTCTCCCAAAATCATCAAGGTGATTGGTGTGGGTGGTGGTGGAGGTAACGCCGTGAACCATATGTACAAGCAAGGCATACACGATGTTACATTCGTTCTTTGCAATACAGACAACCAGGCGCTCAAAGAATCGCCGGTTCCTACGAAAATTCAACTGGGACAAGGACTCGGAGCCGGCAACCGCCCCGTTCGTGCCCGCGAAGCTGCCGAAGACAGCATGGAAGATATACGCGCCTCGCTGAGCGACGGCACCAAGATGGTATTTATCACCGCCGGTATGGGTGGTGGTACCGGAACGGGAGCAGCGCCCATCATTGCCCGCATTGCCAAGGAGATGGATATCCTAACCGTAGGTATTGTAACCATTCCTTTCATCTTTGAAGGTGAGAAGAAGATTATCCAGGCACTCGACGGTGTAGAAGAGATAGCCAAGAACGTGGATGCCCTGCTGGTAATCAACAACGAACGCCTGCGCGAGATATATGCCGACCTGACGTTTATGAATGCGTTTGGCAAGGCAGACGATACCCTCTCGATTGCCGCTAAGAGCATTGCCGAGATTATCACCATGCGCGGAACCGTGAATCTCGACTTTGCCGATGTGAAGACCATCCTCAAAGACGGCGGCGTAGCCATTATGAGTACCGGCTTTGGCGAAGGTGAAAACCGTGTAACTACCGCCATCAGCGATGCCCTGCACTCGCCGTTGCTCAACAATAACGATATTTTCAACTCCAAGAAGGTGATGCTCAACGTATCATTCTGCGACAACTCCGAGCTGATGATGGAAGAGATGAACGAGATTCACGAGTTCATGAGCAAGTTCCGCGAAGGCGTGGAAGTTATCTGGGGGGTTGCCGTTGATAATACCCTGGGCGATAAAGTAAAGATTACCCTCCTGGCTACCGGCTTCGGCGTAGAAGATGTTCCGGGTATGGATATGCTGCACCGGTCGCGCAGCCACGAAGAAGAAGAGCGTCAGCAACAATTAGAAGAAGAGAAGGAACGCAACAAAGAACGTATCCGCAAGGCATACGGTGAAAGCGCAAGCTCCATCGGCAGCAAGAAGATACGCAAGCGCCGCCACATCTACCTGTTTGCTGCCAACGACCTGGATAACGACGAGCTCATTACCCTGGTTGAAGAGTCGCCCACCTTCTCACGCGACAAGGCGGCACTGGCTAAGTTGCAGAGCAAGTCGGCTTCCGAAGCCGAGGTGCAACGCGAGCAAGGCAACGACATCAGCGGAGTAATTACATTCTAACAATTAACAACCTATACAATGGATTTATTTGAAAGAGTCAGCGAAGACATTAAAAACGCCATGAAAGCCAAGGACAAGGTAGCCCTTGAAACTTTGAGAAATGTAAAGAAGTTCTTCATTGAAGCCAAAACAGCTCCCGGAGCCAACGATGAGTTGAGCGACGATGCTGCCCTGAAGATTATTCAGAAACTGGTAAAACAAGGCAAGGACTCTGCCGAGATATACGCCACCCAGAACCGCCCCGACCTGGCGGAGCCCGAACTGGCACAGGTAAAAGTAATGGAAGCCTACCTGCCCCAACAACTCAGCGATGCAGAGTTGACTGCCGCCCTGAAAGAGATTATTGCCGAAACCGGTGCATCGGGTGGCAAAGATATGGGCAAGGTAATGGGAGTAGCCTCTAAGAAACTTGCCGGACTTGCCGAAGGACGTGCCATCTCTGCTAAAGTAAAAGAACTGCTGGGTTAATAGTTCTTATCCGATAACTTCCCGCCTATATGTTGTGTACATACCGAGAGTTTGTGCAACATATAGGCGGGATTCTTTGTATACCTACCTTCTTTAAACGCTTTACTTACCGGATTTTTGCTATTCCACAGCTGTGGAATGGCTATTCCATAGCCGTGGAATAGCTGTTCCATATATGTGGAATAGCCCTTCCACTACCGTGGAACAGCAAAAACATAGGGAGAATGCACACCAAACCCGGCAGGGATGCGCCCAATACCAAGTATATTATCCACAAAAACAAAGGGGAAAGACATTAATCAAACAGCTCATGAAGCACTACGAGCGACTTTAATGCGGGAAAATCTGGCAGATGTAAGCGGTAATACTCGTTGAGGATGTGCAGGCAACGCGCCCGCTCGGCACGGTTCATCCCGAAGAGATGCATGGTTTCGTAGTTCATACGCATCAGGCTACTGATACGCGCTGCTTCCTGCGGGCCGATGTAAGCCGCATGCATCCGGGGGCGCAGCGAAGTGAAACAACTGTTAAGCAGGTCGAAGTAATCGCCCGCATGGTAATCATCTAAATTTGGATACAAACCCAGGAAGCGGGAGAAACGCATGAGGAATACCAGGTGGAAGTTGGCAAAATTACCGTTACAAGCATCCAACCACTGGATGGAATGCTTGAGGTAAGCAAACAAAGGGGCATTCTCCACCTCCTCGCGGATGGCACGATAGAGGAACTCTGCCAGGAAGAGCGCAATGGCGGATTTATACGGATCGTACGGAATAGACGAGAAAGGATAGTGCGACCTGGCCTCCTTTATCTTATATAAGGAGGACTTTGCATGGAAGTCGGCCTCAAACTCAACCAACGCCAATGGCTGGAACAGCACCAACTTCACGGGCGACTTGCGCGAGCGCGGCACAGGCACCAGGAACGAAGCCCGCCCCGATACCTCGGTGTATATCTCAACGATGTTCGATGTATCGTTGTATTTGAGTACGTGCAGTACAATGCCTGTGGTTTTTTGCAGCATAAATCTATCTTGCTTTCTCAGGAAACAAAGCTACAAAAAAGCCCCAACACCGCCAACACCTACCCGGCAGATAAAATATTTTAATAGAGGAGTAATAATTTTTAGGGCTGATTATCAGCACATTTGTAGCAATTTGCTAAAATAGTAGAAAAAATTTCTCAGGAATGTTTTGCCAGTTCAAAAAAACTCTCTACTTTTGCATCCGCAATCGAGAAACAAAATATCGAAAGCAGAGCAGGAATGCTCAAAAACAGGATGGCCCGTTCGTCTATCGGTTAGGACGCAAGATTTTCATTCTTGAAAGGGGGGTTCGACTCCCCCACGGGCTACAAATAAAGAATAAACGAATTAAATAAAGATTAGTCGAAATGGCAAATCACAAATCATCAATCAAGAGAATCAGACAAGAAGAGAAAAGAAGACTTCACAACAGATATTACGGTAAGACTATGCGTAATGCTGTTAGAAAGCTTCGCGCCACTACAGACAAAGCTGAAGCAGCTGCTATGTATCCGGGCGTAACAAAGATGTTGGATAAGTTGGCTAAGACTAACATCATCCACAAAAACAAGGCTAACAACTTGAAATCAAAGTTGGCTTTGTACATCAACAAGCTCGCTTAATCAGCAATCTCTTCGCCGAGCAACATACGGAGAAGCCGAACTTTTGAGTTCGGCTTTTTTGCGTTGCACACTATTCAACCCAAACTTACAGGAGATACCCTAAACATCCCGGCAATTCGTCTTTTTTCACGTTGTAAGTTTCCATAACTCAACAAATTGTACTATATTTGCTCTGTTATTTAACACAGAAAAATTTATATGAGCGAAGAAGTAATCATCCCCGATAACGGGTCGTATTCAGCGGATAGTATCCAGGTACTCGAAGGCTTGGAAGCTGTAAGAAAACGCCCCGCCATGTACATCGGCGACATCAGCACAAAGGGACTTCACCATTTGGTATACGAAATTGTCGACAACTCTATTGACGAAGCTCTTGCCGGATACTGCGATCAGATTGACGTAACTATTAACGAGGACAACTCTATTACCGTACAAGACAATGGACGTGGTATTCCTGTAGACTTCCACGAAAAGGAACAGAAATCGGCCCTTGAAGTAGCCATGACCGTGCTTCATGCAGGTGGTAAGTTCGACAAGGGTTCGTACAAGGTTTCCGGGGGGTTGCACGGTGTAGGTATGTCATGCGTAAATGCACTTTCTACCCACATGACCTCGCAAGTTTTCCGTAACGGAAAAATCTACCAACAAGAATATGAACAAGGCAAGCCGCTTTACAGTGTAAAGGAGATTGGCGAAGCCGACCACACCGGTACTCGTCAGCAATTCTGGCCGGACGA
>JAVBVL010000096.1:0-22586 GCA_031554285.1 Bacteroides sp. | reverse complement strand
AAAGTGGCATGGTCTTTCTCTTCCAATGCCTTTTCGAGTTGCTTCACAAACTCCACGGGGTTGTCGAAACCAATGTTGGTATAGAGGGCGGTGCGGCCGGAAAGTATCTCATGCGCATGCATCTTGCTCTTGCCCGAGTTGAGCAGGGCGGTCATGTACGGGTCGGTTACCACTTCCTTGGCAAATGAGTAGCCTTTGATTTCCATCTTCTGCTTGTCGGTGTTGAAGAAGAGCCCGGCAAACTCCATCGAATGGCTGAACATGTCGATGTATTCGTTGTGCCCGCCCAGGTAGATGGACATAAACTCAGGCAGGTTGGCGTAGTTGATGTACATGCGCACGAGCCCTTTGCCCGATACCAGTTTATCGGCTTCGATGTAACTTTGTTCCAACCCAATTTTAGGTTGGTTGCGACTGTCGATAGCCGCTTCAAGCAGTTTGGAGGTGTACGATACGGCACAGTGGTTCCGGATGAAGGCGAGGTAGAAGATGTCGCGGGTTTGCGGGTCGCGTACCTCGATGATGTTTACACCGTTGTACTCGCGACCGGTTACTTGAAAGCCACCTACGGAGAAGATATTCTCCATCTGGTCCTTCAGTGCTTGCATTTTAGAGGCCTTTTGCAGGTCGACCACCATGAGGAAGTCCCATTTCAGCGCTTTTACTTTGTGTAGGGAGATGAGTACATCACGTTTTCCCACCAACGAAAGCAGCACCTTGTTGTTTTGTACAATGGAGTCGAGCACATCGATATTCTGCGTAACTTCACCAAACGCTTTGGCTTGCTTGAGGCACTTCCAGGTATCGCTTCCGCTGAACTTTGCCCAGTCGTTTATCGGGTCAGACGATTCGATGATAACGGCTGCATCACTCGGGATGAGGTATATTTGTTGGATGTTCCTGTCGGGCGAGATGAATATATCGGCTATCGAGTAACCGATGTAGGCTACCAATGCCAGTGCGATAAACAGCACAATCCGTTTACCTGTTTTCTTACTCTTTTTGGGAGGTTGTTGAGGGGTGTTGTCGTTGTTCACGGGTGCCGGGTTAACCGACTGTGCAGGGGCGTTTTGCTCTTCCATTGTTCAAACCTGATTAGTTGCTGCAAAAGTAACTAAAAAAGTTATTCATCCAACTGATAAGCAGCTTTGTATCGTCCTTTTTACTTTATCTGCCGAGGTGACGTCACGTTGATATTCGCTGATAGTCGCAGTGCCACCCATAGATACGGCAGTATTATGATACTGCATCAAGCTATCCAACTTTTCCCGTGCCGAGAAGTGAAACTCTTTGATACCCGTTTCCCGGGCAATGCGGGCAATGTTATGCTCATTTACCCCACAACCGGCTAACAGCGTAATGCGTCCGGCAGCTTGTTGGTTCAATGCTTTTAAAGTAGCTATTCCCTGCTCGGCAGTAGGCTGCTGACCGGATGTGAGCACGCGGTTGCATCCTAACTCAATAATCTGTTCCAGAGCTTCCGATGGATTGCGGCATACATCGAATGCACGGTGAAAGGTTACGCTCATCCCTTTGGCTACTTCCATAAGTTCGTACATCAAAGGCATGTCAATGTCGCCTTTAGCGGTTAAACAGCCAAACACCACACCATCTGCTCCCAGGGTACGTGCCATCTTAATATCTTTGAGCATGGTGCGCACTTCGATAGGCGAATACAGAAAATCGCCTCCCCGCGGGCGGATAATCACGTGCAGTTTGATACCCAACACTTCCCGTGCTATAGCAATTTCACCATACGAGGGCGTTGTACCACCTTCCGGTATTCCGGCACAAAGCTCTACGCGTTGGGCACCCCCTTCCTGTGCAGCTAAGCAACTCGCTACGGAGTTGGCGCACACCTCAAAAGCGTAATTGGACTGATTCATGAGGCTGTTTATTAAAAGTAAAAACGGACCAACGGACGATTCATGGATACCATGAAATCCCGTTAGTCCGTTTATAATTGGATCTTCTAAATCTTGCGGTTACTTGGCGAAGCTTACAGCACGTGTTTCGCGGATAACGGTGATTTTCACCTGACCCGGATAAGTCATTTCGTCCTGAATCTTCTTAGCGATTTCGCCCGACAGGCTTTCTGTTTGCTTATCGTCAATCTTATCGGCACCTACGATTACGCGCAACTCGCGACCTGCCTGGATGGCATACGTCTTGGTTACACCGGGGTACGACATAGCCAGGTTTTCCAAATCGTTCAAGCGTTTGATGTATGCTTCCACGATTTCGCGGCGTGCTCCCGGACGTGCACCCGAGATAGCATCACATACCTGTACGATAGGAGCGAGCAGGCTTGTCATCTCTACTTCGTCGTGGTGAGCACCGATGGCGTTGCAGATGTCCGGTTTTTCCTTGAACTTCTCAGCCAACTTCATACCTAACAAAGCATGCGGCAATTCCGGCTCCTCATCGGGCACCTTACCAATATCGTGCAACAATCCGGCGCGTTTGGCTTTCTTGGGGTTCAAGCCCAATTCTGATGCCATGACGGCACAGAGATTAGCCGTTTCACGGGCATGTTGCAACAGGTTTTGTCCGTAGGATGAACGGTATTTCATCTTACCGATGATACGTATCAGTTCAGGATGCAATCCGTGAACGCCCAGGTCGATGGTGGTACGTTTACCGGTTTCAATGATTTCTTCTTCTACCTGCTTGCGTACCTTGGCAACTACTTCCTCGATACGTGCCGGGTGAATACGTCCGTCGGTAACCAATTGGTGCAGCGCCAAACGGGCTACTTCGCGGCGTACCGGGTCAAATGCCGAAAGTACAATCGCTTCAGGGGTATCGTCCACAACGATTTCTACACCGGTGGCAGCTTCGAGCGCGCGGATGTTACGTCCTTCACGACCGATGATACGTCCTTTAATTTCGTCCGATTCAATGTGGAATACCGTTACCGAGTTTTCGATAGCCGTTTCAGTGGCTACGCGTTGGATGGACTGGATGACGATGCGCTTGGCTTCCTTGCCGGCTGTTAACTTGGCATCGTCCATAATGTCGTTAATGAACGACTGTGCTTGCGTTTTAGCTTCCTCTTTCAACGATTCTACCAAACGTTCCTTAGCATCATCAGCCGAGAGTCCCGAGATAGTTTCCAGTTTTTCAATCTCCTGTTGTTGGAGTTTGTCCAGTTCTTCTTTTTTCTTATCGATAATAACTAACTGTGCATCGAGGTTTTCTTTCACTGCATCCACTTCCGCTTTTTTGCGTTGAATGTCGCGTTGCAGCTCTTCCTGACGTTGGTTAATTACCATTTCGCGTTGTTTCACCTTGTTCTCGGCTTGTTGAATCTTTTGATTCCGCAGAGACACTTCCTTCTCCAAATCAGCTTTCTTGTTCAGGAATTTCTCCTTTACTTCCAGCAGTTTGTTCTTTTTAATCACTTCCGCTTCCGTTTCCGCCTCTTTCAGTACGGCATTGTATTTGGACTTGAGTACATAACGGAAACATACGTACGACAAAAATCCTCCTACAAGGAAGCAAGCAATGGATGCTACTATTGTTACTGTCATTCTGTAATTTTATTTAAAGTATATATAACATAAAAGCGCACCGCTTAAAACATCATACGGATTATTCCGCTGATATTTTGCAGTGCGCGATTTCTATCTCTCTCATAACGAGTTGAAGCTTGTTTAATCTTCCTTGAAGTACTCCTCCAATAAGGTGGTTAGTTCTTCTATTTTGGACGCATAGGGTTGTGTATCATTGCGTTCCATTAAATTCAGTTTCTCCAGTGAGAACTGATAAGCTACCAGTGCGAGGAGTTTCTCCGGCGGTTGGTTCTTATAGCGTTCTCTGAAGGTATTTAGCTTCATATTTACTTGTTTGGCGGCTTCCCTGGCTTTCTCCTCGTCTGCCCTATCAATGGTGGCAGGGAAATAGCTGTCGGCTATCAACAAGTTTATCTTTATCTTATCGTCCATACAATCGTCTTATTTTATTGATTCAACAGAGCGATGCATTTGTCGACTTCACGCACTAATTTTGACAATCGCAGCTTTGTATCTTTTACATCGCTACCGTTAAGGCTGATTGCCGTTGCTGTTTTTAGGTTTGAGTAATTGGCTTCAATTTGTTTGCAGTACACCTGTAACCTCTCGTTCTTCTCTTTTTCCTCTTTGAGAAGCTGCTCGAGTTGGGCTTTATTCTCTTTAAGTTCTTTGTGTTGCTTCAATAAATGCTTCACATTATAGTCGAACTTGTCGAGTCTCTTTTTTTCTCCGTCAGTCATTACTACACCAAAATTGTACACAAAAATACAATAAACTCCGATATTACAAAAACTTTTCGATGTAATTTCGCTGTTTTTGCGAATATTTGGTTAATCGAAGAGGCTTGTACTTACTAAACGGTAGGTTTTGTGAATTGTTTTGGGTGGTTGAAGGTTATACTTACTTTTTGGAAGGATTGTTGGTTTTCTTCCGCCTGAAACCTTTTATTAGTAGTGAGAATCGGCTGATGAGGTGAATCAGTATGGATACAATCATGATAAGTCCAAGCTTGTAATGCCACATCCCTACAGAAGAGTTTCCGCCTTCAATAAAGAGTTTGGCAGCGTACTGTGACGGGCTTTTCAATGACTGATGCCAATCAGTAGTTAAACAGAATAATACTACTCACTCCTTTGCATAAATTTATTGTCGGATGTGAATACGAGTATTAGTGTTTCAGTAAACAGCTAATCTTATTAGTGCATTGCTTTTTTCTTATCAATGCATTAATAAGAAAAAAGCAATGCACTAATAAGAAAGAATAGATGCACTAATAAGATTACTGATAGGAAAGTTTTTGAATAGCTATTTGCCTAATTCGAAATAGAATTAGGCAAGCCGGCTATTACTTTTATTTATGCTGCTTTTAAAGTGAACTCAACAACGAATCAGCAGTTGAATTTATAGCCCGCCGGGCCAAGAACTTACACATAAAGTCAACTGCTGATTCGCATAGTTAACAGATTGATATGAATGTACTAAGCTTTTAGGTGTACCAACTAACTTTATTTCTTTCAAATTTAGTTGGCCCTTTGCAACGGGCTGAATTAATTTATGCTGTAGATATACTCATTTTATGTAAATCCCACAATTACTTCGCGCGTTTTTCTACTTATCCGCACTACTTTTTCAACCCATTTGTTAAATCTTTACTCTCGATATAAATTAATTTGCAAGATAATTTGGTTTATAAAATAAACTAATTACATTTGCACCAGATTCGAATCTGAAAATGAACGTTGATGTATTCACCCTTAATGATTTAAACAATGTATGGCGACCCTATTATGCTGATACTTGCCCTCTGGGTAATAGTAGTTATCATAGCTGTAGATTACGTTTTTGAGTAACAATTTAAAAAGAAAAAGAAAATGGAAGAACGCAAATTAACCGAGAAAGAGAGTTTAGAACTCATCTCTCAAATGATTCAGAATTCACGAAAGAATGTAGATTATGCCGCCGGTAACCCCGCACTGCTTTGGGGATATGTTACCGTAATAACCTCGTTGCTGGTATATGGTTCCTGGCAACTGACACACAGTCACCTCGTTATGTGGCTGTGGTTCCTCATTCCCATTGCCGGAGGAATAGGCATGTTTATCGCCTCGCGCAACAAACCGAAGCTGGTTAAAACCCACCTGGATAAGGTGCTGAATGCCGTGTGGACGGTACTCGGCTGCTCTTGTATGCTACTCATGCTACCCGCTTACCTGCTACCGGGCGGCTTTCCCATTATGTTTGCCATTGCCTTGTTGGTGAGTCAGGCCATTACCATCACCGGGTGGGTGGTGAGCTACAAACCCTACATGATTGGCGGAATTATCGGAATTGCACTATCTTTTTTGTGCCTGATGGTGAAAGGTGTCGACCAGTGTCTTATCTTTGCCGTTATATTTATTATCGCGGAGATTATTCCCGGGCACATGTTGAATAACGAAATGAAACGAAAGAAAGGCTAAGCGTATGTTTAAAGAACTAAATCCGTTGCTTCACTCGGAGCTGCGCCTGGCCATTGTGTCGTTACTGATTTCGCTCGAGGAGGCGGACTTTGTCTACATCCGTCAGCAGACGGGGGCAACCGCCGGTAACCTGAGCGTGCAGATTGACAAACTGAGCACAGCGGGCTACGTGGAAGTAACCAAGACGTTCAAAGGCAAAATGCCGTGCACCATCTGCCGCATTACGCAGCAGGGCGTGGCAGCCTTTGAGGAATATGTGGAGGCGCTGAAAAGTTATATCAATATTAAATAGACGAAAATATGTTGAAAGTTCTGGTGACGTACGCCGTGCAAGGCGAATTTACAGAGATTCATTGGCTCGATATACAACCGTATTACGTACGCACGGGTATCGGTAAAGCCAAATCGGCCTTTTACCTTGCAGAGGCTATTGCGCAGATACAGCCCGATGTGGTAATCAACCTCGGCTCGGTGGGGAGTATTAATCACCAGGTAGACGATGTATTTGTTTGCACCCGCTTTGTAGACCGTGATATGCTGAAACTGGAAGCCTTGGGACTGGAGTGCCGCATCGATGCATCTGCCTTGTGGGCGGAAAAAGGGTTTGCCCTGAAAGGCGGCGCAGAGGGCGTGTGCAATACAGGCGACAGTTTCCTGACCGAGCTGGAACACGTAGAAGGCGATGTGGTAGATATGGAATCGTACGCGCAGGCGTTGGTGTGCCAGGCCAAGCAAATCCCGTTTGTATCGGTGAAGTATGTAACCGACATCATCGGTCAGAACTCAGTAAAACATTGGGAAGATAAACTGGCTGATGCCCGCGCGGGGTTGGCTCACTTTTTCAACGTCTTGAACGAAAGGATGTGATACGTAACTCCTGCTGCAATACACAGTAGCAGAATCTTTACCCAGAGTAGGGGTATCAGAAAGAAAATGCAATACAGCATGGTACCCCACATCAGGGTAATGGATAGAATCTTGGCACGCAGCGGGATGGCTTTCTCTTCGCGGAAATTGCGGATGTAAGGTCCCAGGTATTTATGGTTCAGCAGCCAATTGTACAACCGGGGCGAACCTTTGAAGTACAACGCCGCCGTGAGTAATAAAAAGGGGGTGGTAGGAAGCAGCGGTACAAAAATACCGATGATGCCTAACACCAACGAAACAGTACCCAGGAAGATGCACAATTTTTTCATCCGGCAAATATAGCACAAGTCGGCTATTAATTCTATATTTGCCTTTTCAAAATCCTTATAATACATGATAAACAGGTTTTTTACCACGCTATTGTTGGTTTGCATCGCGCTCATAGCGGCTGCGCAAACCCCTGCCGACTCTCTTACGATTGTGCAGGCTCCCTGGAACACCACTGTTCTGCAAAAAGGACTTACCGGGAAAGCATACAATTTTACCTCCCTCTACGGCGTGCCGCTGAGCATTGCCCTGCTCGAGGTAGCACCCGATTACAAGCTCGATGTGCTCATTCATGCCCCGATGGCAACAACCAGTGCTTCGGCACGTGCTTCGGGAGCGGTAGCTGCCATCAACGGTTCCTTTTTTAATATGAAAGAAGGTTTTTCTGTATGCTACCTGCAACAGCACCATGCGGTGGTAGATACCACCATTCAATCTTACTTCGACCGCGAAGTAGGCACCGGTGCCGTGCAGATGCAGCAAGGCAGAGCCAAGGTATTACCCTGGAACCAACAGATAGAAAAGGCATGGAAGGTAGACGATTCTTCGGTACTGGTATCCGGCCCGCTGCTACTGTTAGATGCCAAGGAGTGCGATTTATCTGCCTGTAACCAGAACTTCGTGGTAACCCGCCACCCACGTAGCGCGATGGGCGTGAAGAAAGATGGAACCGTTATACTACTCACGGTCGATGGTCGGTTGGAAGGTCACAGCATCGGCATACAACTCACAGAACTTGCCCATCTGCTTCGTATAGTAGGTGCCGATAGCGCGCTTAACTTAGACGGTGGAGGTTCTACCACCCTGTGGGCTGCCTCAGCTCCCGATAACGGCGTACTGAACCACCCGAGTGATAACAAAACAGTAGATTCCGGTGGCGAGCGAAAGATAGCCAATAGTATTTGCGTATACGAATAAAAATAGATTTTTTGCATGGAAAACAGTTATATAGGTGCAATCATAGCCTATTTTAGTAATAAAAAATATTTAAAGGATGCAATATGAAAAATAGCATTTTCCTATTATTAGCCTTGTCACTTATGCTAACTTGTTGCAAGAGTGAAAGCGCCAGAGAAGAAGAATCCCTGCAGGTAGCTATTGAAGAGGCTGAAAATGCCCAGATAACTGAAACCAAGCTATTTCTTGACTTTAAGTTTGGAATGAGCAGGAAAGAGGTTGACAAACACTTTGAGGATCTGCTTAAAAAGAAGAAAATTTTCGTTAATGATAAGGGTGAATATCAATATGAATTTAATTATCATGGAAGTATGAAATTTTTCTTAGCTTTCTCCCCTGAATTCTTCGAGGATAAACTATATATAATGAATTATACTGTCGAAGACCCTGATGGGTATGATCCCGGAAATCATGTTTTTTTAATGCATGCTTTTAAAAAAACAAAACATGGTTTCCGCACATTTATTACAAATGATGTTCTTGGGGGAAAAATGTATACGAATATTTTAGGTAACATGATTGTTCGTTTTAAAAAGTTGTCTCAGTCAGTTATGATTTACGAAAATGCCCCTATCTCAAAAAATGCCAGAGAGAATGAAAAACAAAAAGAGAAAAATAAAGTAAGAGAGTCAGTTGCTGAATTTTAGCTGTTTTATATGCTTGGCTAGGAGAGGATGTGTCAATTTGAATATCCTCACTTCGAGTTTCCTAAATCAATTGAATAATAGATGTTTATTGTGGTTTTTGAAATTTACTGATGACAAGTTGATGGGGGATATTCTTGAAACGACAAAACAAATCAGAAATATCCCTAATTTTATCGTTTCAAGAATGTTTCAGTGATGACAACATGTTGACCGTTCGCTGGCAGCAATAGAAGAGTTTGGCATTTCTATTTTATCGTTTTTTTTAATTCGCTAATCGTAAATGCCGGCTTTTTCTTATGTATCATCGCGTGGCAATTTGGGCAAATTGGGATTAAGTCATTTTTGTAATCAACTTTGTATTCTTTTTTAATTTCTGATATTTCTAATAAATGATGAACATGAATGAATCCTTCTCCAATTTTGCCAAATACTTTCATAAAATCGAAACTGCATATAGAACATTTGCAACCATGATACTCTATACACTTCTTTCGGGCATAAGCATTTCTCTCATAAATATTCATCTTTACAGATTTTACAGCGCCTTCAATGAGTTTTTTATCAAGTTCTTCTCCAAAATAATTGTCAATAGATTTTCCATCTTTTGCTAAAAACTCATTAAGGATTTCTTTTTTCTTTTTTACACTACTACCTGAAACGCTTTCATAATAATCAATATGTAGAGATAATGATTGTAAGGACTTGTGTAAAATTTCCTCTCCTTTAGTCTTTAATATCTTTTCTAAGTAATACTTTGTCGCAGGAATATTCATTGTCCTTGTGAAAACCTTTCCGTTTATTAGATTTGAGTAATTATAAAGGTAATCCACAGCTGAGTTTTTATTGATATTTTCTTTCTCTAATATCTCCGTAGCCTCTT
The DNA here is from genome assembly GCA_031554285.1 of Bacteroides sp. GTDB lineage: Bacteria > Bacteroidota > Bacteroidia > Bacteroidales > Bacteroidaceae > Bacteroides. Next base: position 12,934 of record JAVBVL010000096.1, on the reverse strand, counting down.
TGAGGGTGATTTCTCGTCGATGAAATCTTTCTGCTGTATTGTACAGCAATTCTATTTCTCTATTGCCAATTTCGTTCATAATGCTTCCATTTAAGTTTGCTATTTATTACGCTTCGGTAGTTGACCTCAAACTTGTTTGTTTTGTTATAACCAATGTCCCGAATCATAGATGATGGCCATAACAAAATGGTATCTTTTTCTCACAATAACCTGGAATCTATGGTTTATGAAAGTTTAAAGGCAAAGATAATCTTTGGAAAATAGCTCTGAATTAGCAATGGGGATTAAAGTCATCCGTTTTTCTAGCACGGGAGGAGAGGCTCGAACTCCCGACACCCGGTTTTGGAGACCGGTGCTCTACCAACTGAGCTACTCCCGTGTTTGCGGCTGCAAAGGTAACAGAAATAGTTAAACCTGCAAGCGGTGCCCGCAGAAAGATTCTACAAAAGTTGCAGTTCCTGGTACATAATGCGGTAGGCGGCAGCCTTCTTTTCCAGGGCTAACGGGTAGGCGCGCGAGGAGGATGGCATGCGGTACAAACGCAGCGGACGACCCTCGAAAATGAACTCGGCGAAGCTACCCACAGCGGGCTCTTCTACATTGAATAGCGTGCGCAGTGTATCGGTGGCTTTCTGTCCGGTAGTAACAACCGCTTTACACTGAGGAAGTTGGCGAAGCAGGGCAGGTACATCGGTTGCCTCTACCACTTCAAGGAATTTATCCGACGCATTATCTTGCAAGCGGCGGATGGCGGTGGCGGTATCGAACAGGGCAATGCCTTTTTCTTCCAGAAACGGAACCAACCGCTCCCGGCAGAAAGCCTTCTTTGTGCCGTTCAAAAAATAATCTTTATTTCCGAAAAAAAGGAGTCCAGTAATCCGCCACATGTCGTTATTCAGGTTGGGATAATAGAATTCCATCGACCACCGCTTGCGTTGCGGTGGGAAACTGCCCAACATCAACAGTTGTGCGTTGGCGGGTAAGAAGGGGGTCAACGGGTGATATTCAATCATAATCAGGGACGTATAAATTACTCATGCTTTCGGTTGGTTGGAAAGCAAAGGGAGGATACTGGTACATGCCAAAAACTGGCTCCGTATTGCCGGACGTGTACCACCAGATGCTTGCGTATTCATCCAAATCTTCGCCCATGGCTGCTAACTGGCGCAGGTAACTTGCCAACGATTTGTTCTCTACAATATACACTTTCCCCATGCGGTCGATGATGGGACTGTGGCGGCGGGTATGGTCGTGGTCAAAGCGCAGGATGCGTTTGCCCTGCTCCGTGATGCCTACCAGTTCAAACGTCATGCTCTTGCCGATGCCTGGTAGGTTCAGTACGTTACGGTCGGTTGCCAGGAAGGGTAGCCGGTGCTTCTTCAGGAATCGGCGTAGGCGGATGGAAGTTTCTTTACCCATAGCCAACCAGTCGGTGAGTTCCTCCGTTTGCTCTGGTGTGAGCTGTCCGAAGCGTTTCTCTTCTGCCTGTTCCTGCAACGAGCGGCTGTTAGGCGTAAATACCGCATGATTTTCCTCGAACCCTTTCACCGAGAAGGTGTAGTAGCACAACACGCCCTGCGCATTGAGTACCTGACGCAGCTTGGCGGTATGTCCGCGCCGCGAAGCAGCTACGGTAAATACCAACTGGTTGGTGATGAGCCATCCTGCCGATAGTATCTTGCGGATGGCTTCTTTAGCCTCAGGAGTTACCTCCAACGGCGATTGGAAGTGTGTTTGTACAATAAACTGCTTCACGCCCACGGCAGAAGCCTTTTCGCGGAACTCCCGCAGAATCTCTACCAATTCATCGTTGATGCGCATGGGCAGGTACGCCGGAATGCGCGAACCTAACCGTACGCGTTGCAGTTCGGCAAACTTCTCACCGTCGGCACGTTCGCGGTTGGCTTTCTGTTTGCGTGCCGCCATGCGGTATACGGCATCCAACATGTGTTGCAGGGTCTTGTTTTGGCTCATAAATGCATCGCCGCCCGTTATCAGGATGTCACGCAGTTGGGTATCTTCTTCGAAGTAGGTCATCAACCTGCGCAGCTTCTTCTCCCAATTTTCTTTAGGGCGCAAGCTCTCGAACTCGAAGTTGAGCCGGAGACTTTGAAAATCGTACATGCGTTGGCAAGAGGCGCACAGTCCGCCACAGGCACGCCCCATGGTATCGGGTATCAGGATAGCTCCTTCAGGGTATCGGCGGTGAATGTTGCTTCCTTCGGGCAGCAACCATCCGGCAGCATTGGGCTTGCCTTCCTCTACCTGGTCTTCCTTTTCCCAGGCGCGGATGTTTCCGTAAGTTTCTACCAAAGGAGGCGAGTACAGGATGTAACTGCGGATGGCTTCGTCATCGTACCCCTCGCCGCTGCTGTTGAGCAGTGATAAATAATAAGGAGTGGCGAAGAAAGGCATCCCTTTTTTGCGGGCGCGGGAGAGCAGGTACAAGGTTTCGGCAGAAAGGGAGTAACCCAGGAAACGGTTAAGCTCGGCAGGACTCTTGATAGCCATGGAAAGATGAAAACGGAAGTCGTCCCACCATTTGCCCACTAATGCGAGCTTCTCTTCGTAACTAATCCCTTCCGGAAAGTGGAAGCGGGAGGCGGTAGATTTGCGGTTCTCTACCTTTTGAATGAGCAGGTGTAGCATGCGTTCCTTGTTTTCGGTGCGCATCTTTACCACCTCTTTATCGATTCCTGTTGCCCAACGCTCCATGCGGTACTTGATACGTTGGGGTGGTGGAATAGCCGCTTCCGGCCGTGCCACGGTACTGAACAGGTAAAACAGGTCGATAAACAGGTCGGCAGGTATCTCTTTGTTGGTTAGCTCATCAGTCAGAAAAAGATAAAGCAAGGTCAGCGTACGTACGTTCAGCGTGGTTTCAGTAGATAGTTCGTGTACGTCGGTATCGTCATATGCAAGTAGGAGCCGAATCTGCTTCACTGCTTCCCGCTCTTTGCCCGGAACCGTATCAAGGTATTCCTTTAATTTGAATTTAAATACGTTGGCATCTGTACTTTGCAGCGCCATTCCGGTAAGCTCCGGAAGTTCCTGGTAATACAGTTGGAGTAATTGCGAGAGGGTAAGTGTAAGCATTTTCTTTTGTTTCATACGCGGTGGTTTTAACGGTTGATTTGCCTAAAAGTAACAAAAAAAGCGGAGGTTTTCGGCCTCCGCTTTTTTGATTATAAAACTTTTATAATTCTTTTTCTTTTGATAACATTCTCACTTATTGAGCATTGTCTTTCTTTTTCGGCTCTTTTTTAGCCAACATAACGATGTTGAATACGTACTCTGTCATCCATTCTTCCGAGTAACCCAGGCGCTCTTTATACTGGCGTATGCCGGCTGCTGTTTTGTGTACATCATCGGCTTTCCATACAGGTTTGGTACATATGTCGTGTATGGTTTTCGCGGTCATGGTGCGCAAGGTGTTTTTAAATATGGAAGGAATGCGGAACTTCCACTGCATCAGGTTACCTACCAACATCATTAAGTCAGTAGAAAAGCCCTGGTACATGAACAGGTACGATTGTACATCGTTCTGCGTACGACAGCCCTTCTTTACCGAAGCATCAATCTCTTTGAAGAACGAATCGCTCAATCCATAGTCCTGCATCAGCATCTTACGCGAAGCAGACTTCTCGGCAACACCCAGTTTGCCCCCCTGTGTGTTTACTTTGAACAAACGCTTGAACTGTGCCACGTCAGGAAGGAAGCGGATATTGGTGATGCCTAAGTTAACGGCAATAACCGACTGGAAATAAACGCGAGTCAGCGACACAAAGTCTTCTACATTGCCCACTTTGGCCGTTTCGCTTTTCTTTTGGAATAAGTTGAATATACCCATTTGGATTTCTTTTTGTTATAAAGGTGATAGCAGGAGAGCAGGCTCTCCGCCTAATTGGCTGCAAATGTACAAAATAACTTGGCTTGTGCAAAGCTTCTATTATTTTTTGAGGCGGAAGTGGAACCTGCGGTTCTCGCACACTTGTTCTACAATATCGAAACGGATGAGCTTAGCCAGCAGATGCTCGGCAGCCCGGCGTGAAATACCCGCCTTACGCGCGTATTGGTTTAAGGAGAACGGTTGCCCGTGTTCAAGGAGTTCCAATAAGGTTTGCTCCCGCTCGGTAAATTCCATCCATTGACCTACCGGGTTGTTGCGTTGTTGCCACACGCGCAAGTGAACGGTAGTAGCCAGAATGTTTTCATCGTTCACGCGTACATAAGCTAATAGGCGCCCCTCTTCATCTTTGGCGCAAACCGGTTTGACGGTTTGTTCGGATATTTGTACTAATAATACAGTACGTCCTTCTACTTTATAATTGTGCATGGAATATACAACTTGCGGCGAGCAATAAAGTTGGGCGGCGGCTTCAATCATATACATTTCTTCCTCTGAACGGACGCCTGCTATTTTGCCATTATCTTTTACTCCAATCAGCAATCTTCCACCGTTCGTATTGGCAAAAGCAGACAGGGTACGGGCTATTTTACGGGCATCTGAAATCTCGAATTTGAAATCCTGTTGTTGGTGTTCACCTTCTTCAATTAATGTGCGGATATAATCAGTGTCAGAGTATTGAGTCGTTTTCATGCCGGCAAAAGTAGAGAAAAAACCTGAAAACTGCATGATATTTGGATTTTTGGGGAATATTCGAAAAAAAAGTCGGTTTTTTTTGCATTTATTTCAAGAAAGAATGTATTTTTGCCCATCATTATTAACGAAGAAATAAAAAGGATTATGAAAGAATTAGTTGAAAAATTGGCAGCTCTTTATGCAGCTTTCGAAAAAGACGCAAAAGCGCAAGTAGAAAACGGTAACAAAGCAGCAGGTACCCGTGCACGTAAAGTTTCATTGGAAATTGAAAAAGCAATGAAAGAATTCCGTAAGGTATCTATCGAAGCCTCTAAGTAAGAAATTGTTGCATAGCAAATGAAAAAGCCACACAGTTTGTGTGGCTTTTTTATTTTGTCAGAATTCTTTTCGTAAACGCTCCAGGATATTGAACACCGCGGGGCAGGTTTCGGCATTGCGAATGGTGAGCGCGTGTATCTGGTGAAACTTCTTCCGGTCGGTATGCGGATACTCGCGACAAGCCTTGGGGCGGTCTTCATAAATGAAACAATAATTATCGTCGCCCAGGAAGGGGCAGGGCATACTTTTGAATACATAATCATTGTCTTCGTCAATGCGCAGGTAGGTGCTGATAACCTCGGCGGGTTTCATACGCAAGTTGCGGGCTATCCGTTCAATGTCTTTATCGGTAATGCGAGGTCCCAGGCTGCGGCAACAGTTGGCACATTCCAAGCAATCAGTGCAACGGAACTCCGCCTCGTGCATCTCGTGTACCACATCGTCCAGTTCGCGCAGGCGACTCTTCTTTATGTTCTTGAAGAACGCGCGGTTCTCTTTTTCTACTCGTTTGGCACGTTCTGCCAATGCATATTTATCCATGTATAGTAATTGAAAGCGCAAAGATAAAGATTCTTTAGCGATAAGTAAACCTGTTCATAACTTAACTGCTAAAATACCGGAAAGAGTTTGTGCTTTCCCCGCAGATGTTTATTTTTGTGGCTATGAATGCAAATGTACTCGAAAAGCTGAGAATACTGGCGGAATCGGCGAAATACGATGTGTCGTGCTCGTCCAGTGGTACGGTGCGCTCCAACCAGGGAAAGACATTGGGGAATACCGTAGGAGGCATTGGTATCTGCCACAGCTTTGCCGAGGATGGACGTTGCATCTCTTTATTAAAGGTGATGCTCACCAATTATTGCATTTATGATTGCGCGTATTGCATCAACCGCCGCAGCAACGACTTGCCGCGTGCCACGCTGTCGGTATCGGAACTGGTAGACCTTACCATTGAGTTCTACCGCCGTAATTACATCGAAGGACTTTTCCTGAGTTCAGGCGTGGTACGTAACCCCGATTATACCATGGAACGATTGGTGCGGGTAGCCAAAGATTTACGCCAGGTGCATAAGTTTAACGGATATATCCACCTGAAAAGCATTCCCGGTGCCAGTAGGGAACTGGTAAACGAGGCAGGGCGGTATGCCGACCGTCTCAGCGTCAACGTAGAAATCTCCAACGAAGAGCACCTGAAACTGCTTGCTCCCGAGAAAGACCATGCCAGTGTATTTGCTCCCATGAGTTATATTCAACAAGGGGTATTGGAAAATAAGGAAGACCGTAAGAAGTACCGCTACACCCCGCGCTTTGTACCCGCCGGACAAAGCACCCAGATGATTGTGGGCGCTACCGCCGAAACCGATAAGGAGATACTGTACCTCTCTTCGGCGCTATATCAAGGACCTACCATGCGGCGTGTGTACTATTCCGGTTACGTATCGGTAAACACATACGATACCCGCCTGCCTGCGTTGAAGCAACCTCCATTGGTGCGTGAAAACCGTTTGTACCAGGCGGACTGGCTCATGCGCTTCTATCATTTCAAAGTGAACGAGATTGTGGATGACTCTTATCCTGATTTAGATTTGGAAATAGACCCTAAGTTATCGTGGGCATTACGCCATCCCGAACAATTCCCGGTAGATATTAACAAAGCCGATTATGAACTGATTCTGCGGGTGCCCGGTATCGGTGTAAAATCGGCACAGCAGATTATTGCTTCCCGCCGCTACTCCCGCCTGGGATTCTATCAACTCAAAAAGATAGGAGTGGTGATGAAGAAGGCGCAATACTTTATTACCTGCAACGAACTGCCTGTACGTACGGTGAACGAGCTAACCCCTCAATCGGTACGTACCCTGTTATTGCCGAAGTCCAAAAAGAAGGTAGACGAAAATCAATTAACCCTGGTATTCCCCGACGAATGAACATCTTCATCTACGATAAAACCTTCGAAGGTTTGCTGACAACGGTATTTGATGCCTACTTTCGCAAAACCTTTCCCGATGCTTTGTTATCGGAAGGAGAACCCTTACCCCTGTTTTACGAAGAGGTGCATACGGTAGTTACCGATGAAGAGAAAGCCGGACGCGTATGGCGGGGACTGGAAAAGAAACTCTCGGTCACAGCCTTAGCCTGTGTAGCCCAGAGCTGGTTGGCAGAAACACCGGAAGTGCCCATGCTTTTGTTTCGTTACATCCGCAAGAATATCGATGCCCCTCGCTCTATTGAAGTGAACTTTGCCGACCCTGATGTACTGGAACTTTCGCGGGTATGGAAGCGCGTGCGTTGGGAAGCCAATCGTATGTTGCAATTTGTCCGCTTTCAGAAAGCAACCGATGGTACTTTCTTTGCCCCGTTTGAACCGCAATTCAATGCCTTGCCACTCACCATCGACCACTTTAAAGACCGCTTTGCCGACCAACGCTGGATTATTTATGACATCAAGCGCAAGTATGGATATTATTATGATTTGGAAACAGTCAGTGTAGTTACTTTTGATGAAGATGACAAAGCATCGCACCTCATTTCAGGCATGTTGGACGAAAGCTTGATGGACAAGGATGAGAAACTGTTTCAGGATTTATGGAAGACGTACTTCAAGGCTATCGCCATAAAGGAGCGTACCAATCCGCGGAAACACAAACAGGATATGCCGGTGAGATACTGGAAATATCTCACCGAAAAGCAACAATAATTAATCGATTACCCACTTCTTATTATAAGGTACCGTTTTCTTCGGGTCATAATTCATCCCTTCGCGGCTCGGAATCTGTAATACATACTTCTTACCCGTTCTGTTTTTCAAAGACGATTCACGTAACCATGGATTGAAATCGCGTAGTTGCGCGTAGGTAATGCCTTGCTTTTGTGCAAAGCTACTCAAACTATCGATGGCCGAAGTGGTAGTAACCTCTTTGCAAGGAATCACCGGATAGAGGTGTTCTCTTTTCAGTAGAAATCCGTAGCGTTGCGGGTTGGTAAGTACCTCTTTGGCTGCCAACAGGCGGAACATATAGCGTGAAGTCTCTTCTACCAACCATAAATCCATGGCATGGTCGGCAAGTTGTTTGTCAAGTTGTGCCGAGATACGGCTCTGCCCGGCATTGTACGAGGCAGATACTGCCATCCAATCGTTATACTTGGCATATGCCTGTTTCAGATACTTGCAGGCAGCAACCGTAGCTTTCTCCAGATGGTAACGTTCGTCTACATTCTCATTTACCTCCAGTCCGAACTGGCGGGCGGTAGCCGGCATGAATTGCCAGGGTCCGGCAGCTCCGGCAGGCGATTTGGCTAACATGTTCAGACTACTCTCAATCACCATCAGGTACTTGAAATCATCGGGTATGCCGTTTGCTTTCAATAACGGTTCAACCACCGGGAAGTAGCGGTTGGCACGCTTCACAAGCAACATGGTGGTAGAGTGCATGTAGGTAAAAGCCATCATCTCACGGTCCATCCGTTCGTGGCGGTCGTACTGCCGCAAGTCAATGGTACTGCCCGCAAACGTAGCCTGGGTAGGCACGGTAGGCGGCGTTACGCAATACGGAACCTCCGATTTAATGGTGGGTTGTTGGTCGGAAACACTGCTTCCGGTAAGTATGGGTAAGGTAGCTCCTATGCAAAGTGCCGATGTCAGGCCAAGAATCCAATTGATGCGTGTAGATTTCATTATCTTCAGTTTTTTTGATGTCCGACAAAGATAATCCTATTTTGGAATTACGAAAGAACTTTTTGAGTAGTTTAAATGTTTTTCAATAGAACCTAATAACCGTTGTATGATTATTGCAATGACCGGAGCCACCGGCTTTATTGGCACGCATTTAACAGCTTACCTGGTCAAGAAAGGGCACCGGGTAATTCCTGTGAGCCGCGCGTTATTTCATGAAAATCAACATGGAGCATTGGTGCAACTGTTATCGAAGTGCGAGGTGGTTATTAACCTGGCAGGTGCTACCATCAACCGGCGGTGGACGGCAGCTTATAAGAAAGAACTGTATGCCAGTCGGGTACGTCTTACCCGCCAATTAGTGCAAGCCATGCATGCCTCTACCCATAAACCCAAGATCTTTATTTCCACCTCAGCCGTAGGCTATTATCCTACGGGCGATGTGTTCGATGAATACAGCGGTGTGTGCGGTGATACGTATTTGGCAGAACTGTGTCATGCGTGGGAGCGTGAAGCCATGAAGTGTCCGGCGCAAACCCGCCTGGTCATTATCCGTTTGGCAACGGTGCTGTCGCCTGATGGGGGAGCGTTGAAGCAGATGCTTCTGCCGTTGAAGTTCCGGGTAGCATTAGCTATCGGTCCCGGCACCCAACCCTTTCCTTGGGTAGATTTGGCAGATGTGTACCGTGTGGTCGACTTTGCGATGGAACATTCTGGAGTTGTAGGGGCTGTCAATGTAGTAGCTCCGCAAGTACTTACCCAAGCACACTTTACCCGGTTGGTAGGGCGGGCGTTTAAAGCCTGGATGCAATTAACAATCCCTGCCTTTGTGTTCCGTATCATCTATGGAGAGGCGGCGGGGTTCCTTACTACCGGCTCCTATGTAAATCCCCGGAGGTTACAGGAGTTAGGTTTTGAATTTACCTCATCTACCGTACAACAATGGTTAGAGAGTATACCCAATAAAGAAGAATACTAATAATAAAAAAGAAAAAACGATGGAGTACAACATTATTCACCAACCTGAACACAAGTTGTTTAAGACTATAGTCGAAGGGCGTACTGCTTTTGTGCAGTACAGGCTCATGAACGGTAACTTAGATATTATTCATACCATTGTGCCCAAACCCCTGGAGGGACAGGGCATTGCTTCGGCGCTGGTTAAAGCGGCATATGAGTATGCTTTGCAAAATAACCTCACTCCCAAAGCCACCTGCTCGTATGCAGTGAAGTGGTTGGAGAGGCATCCGGAGATGGTACAGCCGGTGGGCTAATTCTTGACAGGTAACCGTTCCCAGATATAACGGGGAATCAATTGCCAGAAGAATACTAACCAGCGATAGCGTACATCGATGATAGCTACCCGCTTCTGCCTATCCAACGCCCGTGCAATTTGCGCGGCTACGCGTTTGGGTTGCATCAGCAGCGGATATTTTCGGTCTTTGAGTAAATCGGTGGCAACAAACCCGGGGCGAATGTCTGTAAAATGGATATTCGCCTTTTCCATACGTGCCAATTGTGCCAGTGCATCTATGTAGGTGTTTTGAAAACGCTTGGTGGCCGAGTAGGCGGGTGCAATACCCAACCCCTTGGTGCCTGCAATGGAACTGATTACTGCCAGATGTCCGCTGCCTTGTACTTTGAAGTAAGCAAAAGCGGCGTTGGTCATGCGGATAAAGCCTTCTACATTGGTACGGGCGGTACTCAGTTCAATGTCCGGTTGCAAGGTAGGGTTCTGGCTGCCGATACCCGATGAGAGCAGAAACAGATTCATTCCTCCCAGTTGGGCGATAAGTTGTTGCAATGCCTCGGGCGCTTCCGGCTGTGTAACATCCAATACTTGCAGGCATACCTGTTGCGGAGCAGTGGCTTGTAGTGCTTGTAGCGCTGCTTCCCGTCGTCCGGCTATACCCACTTTCCAACCTTGCTTAATCAGCAGGCGGGCTACCTCGTACCCGATGCCCGAAGTGGCACCTATGATGATGGCTCGTTTCATAATCCTCTATTTTGCGGGTAAAGATAGAGCAATAAACCGAAACATTCTGTACTTTTGCGGCAGATTATAAGAGTTTGAAGCACATGATAGATTTCAATCAATTCCCTTCTCCTTGTTATATTATGGAAGAGGAGTTATTACGGAAAAACCTGGAACTGATTAAAAGCGTGGCGGATAGGGCAGAGGTAGAGATTATCCTCGCCTTTAAATCGTTTGCCATGTGGCGGTCGTTTTCCATCTTCCGTGAGTATATCGACCACTCTACGGCGAGCTCGCTGTACGAGGCACGCCTGGCATTCGAAGAGTTTGGCAGCAAGGCCCATACTTACTCACCGGCGTATACGGCAGAAGAGTTTCCGGAAATGATGCGTTGCAGCAGTCACATAACTTTTAACTCGCTGACACAGTTTGCCCGGTTTGCACCGCAAGCCGTGCAGGAAGGTATCTCTTGTGGTGTCCGAATCAATCCCGAATACTCAGAGGTGGAAACCGAACTATACAATCCCTGTGCGCCCGGAACCCGCTTTGGCATCACTGCCGATTTACTGCCCGATACCTTGCCTGCCGGATTAGAAGGCTTTCACTGTCACTGCCATTGCGAATCCTCTTCGTACGAGTTGGAACGCACCTTGACGCATATCGAAGAAAAATTTGTCCGTTGGTTCCCACAAATTAAGTGGCTGAACTTGGGCGGCGGTCACCTCATGACCCGTAAAGATTACGATACCGAGCACTTGATTACCTTGCTGCAAGGATTGAAGTCGCGCTATCCGCACCTGCGTATTATCCTTGAACCGGGTTCTGCCTTTACCTGGCAAACCGGCGTACTTACCTCCGAGGTGGTGGATGTTGTAGAGAGCCGCGGCATCCGCACCGCTATCCTGAACGTGAGCTTTACCTGCCATATGCCCGATTGCCTGGAAATGCCCTACCAACCCGTAGTGCGTGGAGCCGAGGCGGGAAGCGAAGGTACGCATGTATATCGCTTAGGAGGTAATTCCTGTCTGAGCGGCGACTACATGGGATGGTGGAGCTTCGACCATGAACTGCAGGTGGGTGAACGCATAGTGTTCGAAGATATGATTCATTACACCATGGTAAAAACCAATATGTTCAATGGAATTCATCATCCTGCCATTGCCCTGAGCCGTATGGATGGCAGTGCTCAGGTGTACAAGCAATTTTCCTACGAAGATTATCGTAATAGAATGAGTTGATAATTCTTCCCTGTATATCCGTCCTGATAAGGGTTTGTTTATTCATTATTATCAGGTTATTAATCCATACTTCCTTTTCATGCAGTGAGCCCACCCGGCAGGGCCCATCGGTTCACCCGGGCGGGCTCATTGGCCCACCACGCAGGGCTTATCGTCCCAGCCGGGTGGGCTCACTTAAGTATGGTATAAAAAATGCTACTTATACGGTAAAAGTGGCAAAATGAACGCAAGCAAATGTTACACTACTCTTTACTAAAGTTATATTTGGTGATAGATGATAGATGCGGGTGATAGATAAAAGTAAATCTATCATCGTCTATGTGTTTAATTAGTAGCTCATTGCACTATTTGGTGATAGATGATAGATTGAAAACAATTATTTGATAGCTTGCCATGGTGCGCCTAAATTGATACAAAACCTTAAAAAAAAGAAGCGTAATGTTTGTAACTTTACAGAAAAACTATACCTTTGCATCCGCAATTGCGAAAGTAGCTCAGTTGGTAGAGCATAACCTTGCCAAGGTTAGGGTCGCGGGTTCGAATCCCGTCTTTCGCTCTTTGTTGCCCAGGTGGCGGAATGGTAGACGCGCTCGTTTCAGGTGCGAGTGGTGCAAGCTGTGCAAGTTCGAGTCTTGTTCCGGGCACAATAAAAAATTACAAAATCTTTGAAATGATTTGTTTTGGAGAGGTGGCGGAATTGGTAGACGCGCTACTTTGAGGGGGTAGTGACAGTTATGTCGTGTGAGTTCGAGTCTCATTCTCTTCACAAACATTGTCCGATGCGGAAGTAGCTCAGTTGGTAGAGCATAACCTTGCCAAGGTTAGGGTCGCGGGTTCGAGTCCCGTCTTCCGCTCATTAATTTTACTTTTATTTCCTATATTTTCACTTTTATCCCATAATATTTTAGAATACCCAAAAAAAGCCGTATCTTTGTCGCGCAATACCAAGATTTGCACAGATACTTATTAGTTATTATTTTTTAATTTTATTTTAAATGAATATTTTCGTTTCAAGCTTAAGCTTTAAATCTAATGATGAAGACCTTAAAAGGTTATTTCAACAGTACGGAGAAGTAACTTCGGCCAAGATTATCACAGACAAAGACTCCAATCGTTCCAAAGGCTAC
>JAVBVL010000013.1:0-53611 GCA_031554285.1 Bacteroides sp. | reverse complement strand
ACCACGTTGTTTACCATCTCACCGGAGATACGGGCATCACGACCCACTACTATTTTATTACTCTTCACCTTGCAGGTGCGGCGAATCAGTGTCGCATAAGCCGAGGTAAACTTAACAATATCCAGCGGGTTAAGCCCCTCGCCGGCTCCGCCACCAATGGTGCCGCGAATACCGGAGATAGATTTGATTAACGTCATTTTATTGGGGAATATACAGTTTAATAGATAGTGAGTGAACGCATATCATAGAAGTAAGGATATACGTATTGCTGGGCAGTAGCATGCCCCATCTTAGAAGGAACAATGAGTTTTACAGCAGCACCGCTACGCACATATTTCAATGGCACTAACCATCCGGAGGGAACAGCTGTTCCGTAAGCATTGGTCATATTGGTACCGTAACCGGCGCCCGACAGGAACTGACCGTAAGCAGTGGTTCCGGAAATGGTATACCGGAATCCTTCCGGATATGTATTTAAAATCTCGTACGGATTATGCACATTTGAGGCGTAGGTAGTATCGTTCTCTAAAATATCCACTTCCATAAAGCGGACAACAACTTCATTATTACTTGCAAAATCATCTGCCGGATCTTCCGAGCCTCTGTTAACAATCTGCATGTACACACCGTTTGAGAACACCACATATTCATTCTGTGACACGTCGGTTATCGTATCTTTTTCAAATTCGTCTACGGAAATTACTTTGATATTGCGTGCCTTAATGAAAGCGTCGATGGCATCTCTCTCTTCCTCCAACATCTCTGCGTAGGTCTTCGTATTATCACACGCCTGAAAGAGTCCTCCCAAAGCTAATAAAGATAAAAACAAAACGGTAACTTTCTTCATTCCTGTATCTTATGATATAATTTGCACAAATGTATTTCAATTTAGCCGAAAGTAAGAAATTGCAGCCCTAAAGTTCTGATATTTTAACCTTTTACTATCGGCATTTAACTTAGCCTATGGCATCTACCTGACCGGCTTCAGTGTGTTTATGTTTGTTTTGCGAAGCGTCGTTGGCGGTAAGCAGAGGTTGGTATTTCTCCAACGCTTGTTCAAACACGGCTACGGCTTCGTCCATATTCCCGTAAAACTCGCCACCCGAAGCGTTCAAATGTCCGCCTCCACCAAAGAATTCGGCAGCTAATTGGTTGCAGGGGAATGCACCTACCGAGCGCAAGGAGATTTTAATCATTGCCTTCTCGGTATCTTCGCGCAGGAAGCAGGTAAAGCACACATCTTTAATGGATAAGGGAATATTAACAAAGCCTTCGCTATCGCCTTTTACATAATCAAACTTACTTTGTTCTGCATTGGTCAGCGTAATCAATGCCGTGTGATAGCCATTGTATACTTTCATATTCGACAGCACATGCCCCATCAAACGCAACCGGCTCTCGGAGTAAGTGTTGTACACCTTGCGGTAGATGTCGTCTTTATCGATTCCTTTGGTAAGCAGTTCGCTGATGATGAAGTAGATTTCGCGGTTGTTGGAGTTGTATGTAAATCCTCCGGTATCGGTCATCATGCCGGTGTAGATACACTCGGCTCCTTCGCGGGTGATGTCGCTGAAATAACCCATGCGGCAAATCAGGCGGAATACCAGCTCGGATGTAGAGGAGATTTGCGGATGCGAGATTACAATCTGGCAAAAGTTTTCCGGATTAAGATGATGGTCGATCATGATTTTGCGGGCAGGCGAAGCAGCTACGGCATCTCCCATCTCGTCGATGCGTTTCAGGGCGTTGAAGTCCAGGCAGCAGATTACATCAGCCTCGGCAATCAGTTTATCGGCAAACTCCTTGTAGCGATCGTACTGGAAAATATCTTTGGTACCGGGCATCCATTTCAAAAAATCCGGAAAAGCGTTGGGGACGATTACATTCACCGTCTTGTCCTGCGAATCCAGGAAGTGAAACAATCCTAACGAGGAACCAATGGCATCCCCATCGGGCGATACATGGGTTACAATCACAATCTTGTCGGCATGCTCAAACCACTTGGTAAAGTGGTCGATTTTTGCCTGGTCAATTACTTTTGTCAACATACGTTCTTAAATTTCGGCACAAAATTACAATAAATTATTGGCACTAAAGCAAAAAGCGGACAGAACCTTGCTCAGAAAGGGATACAAATCCAATCCCTAAACGGCGGCATTCGTGTTTTAGCTTTTCTTTACGGTACGCAGACAAGGAAGCGTCGAGCACCACCCGTTTTACATCAAAAAGAAGAGTAAGCTTTTCTAACGAACCGGCATAGCCTTTACACACATACAGGTAATCTATAAATAACGGCCGGGGAACGGTTTTGTTTTGCCAACGGTTATCGTTCAGGATGCACACACGTGCTCCTGAAAAGGAAATTATCCGGTTGTGTACTACCAGTTCGCCGTATTGGTAATCACACGTTATCGACTTGGGCGTTTCCAACCGCAGATGGTTCCAATGCGGGGCGAGCACTTTCTGCAAACGGGTAGTATCGGGTAGCGTATCGGCATACACCAGCCAGGATTCTTCATCACCACTCATACAATGCACCAAGGGGGAGTTACGTAGGTTATAAAACCGTATCTGCTTATCGGGTTGGTCATTCCACAGGCTTACGGCATGGAATATGCAAAGTAAGAAAACCATTGATAAACAAGTAAGCAGGCTGCGGGCACTTCGACTTCGCCCATACCATAAAGCAAGCAGTAACACCAGATAAATACCCGCAACCTCCAACGGATACAGCCAAAGTCCATCAATGGAAGATAAGGGCAACCGCTCTACCCAACGGACAAACTCATTCAGGAATTCTACCAATGCACGTACGCCAATAACTACTCCCGATTGTAACCACGCGAAAGGAGTGAGCAGCAACATCGCCAACGCTGCATACAAGATAAACGATGCCAGCGGAACCACCAGCAAGTTAGTAAGCAGGAAGTGGGTGGAGAACCGATAGAAATAGAGAACAACGAGCGGAGCTGTACCCAGTTGTGCCGCTAAAGATACACTCATCAATCCCCATACATATTTGGAACAACGGGATGATACAGGTACCCAACGATATATAACAGGCTGCCAAAGGATTATAGCAACCACCGCCACAAATGATAATTGAAAGCCTACATCAAACAACCATTCCGGAACGCAGAGCAACATAAAAAAGGCAGCGGCAAACAGGGTATTCAGTGAAATAGAGCTACGTTTCAAGGAGTATGCCACACCAATCAATGAAAACATACACACCGAACGTACTACCGATGGCGCTAATCCTGTAAAGAAAGCGAAGCTCCACAAGGAAAGCAGAATTACAACCACGCGCAACCACCTCACTCCTGTATTCTGTCCGGGGATTAAACGTAAAAGGCCAAAGATTAAGAGATACAAGAAACCGATATGCAAACCCGACAAAGAAAGCACATGACTGGCTCCGGAAACAGAATACGATTCGAGCAATCCATCATCCAAAGCATCCATATACCCTACCGTCAATGCAGAGAGTACCGCATAGGTTGTTCCTTCAAATCCCAAACGGTGATACTCGTGCAGTATAGCCTCCCGGCAAGCCAATGCTTGGGTACGGAAAGAGGCAGGTGGATGATATGCCACCTGTTTCCAGTGCCCGGATTGCACAAAGCCTGTTGCACTAATTCCTTGGCGTTGCAGGTAACGGGCATAATCAAATTCGTCGGGATTGCCATTATTCACAGGAACAGACAAGCGGGTAGAGACCAACAATTCGTCACCACTACGTAACCGCTTGCTCAATGAATCTTTGGGGAAGTAAAGTAAAACTTTTTGAGAGGAAGGAAGCTGTACGGCACACCGCACGCTGCGCTCAGTAGGTTCGGGATGGGTAGTGAGCCGCACGCGATAAACAGCCTCCTCCCCGGAGAAAGAGCAGGCAGTTTGTTGCAAATGATATTGCATACGAAGTATTCCACCCATTACGCCAATCAAGAGTAGCAAGCAGCCAAATACCCACCGAAGCGAATATCGTTTCAGGAAAGCAGAAAGGAATATAGCTACGCTCAGCAGTCCTCCCACAAGGAACGTACACGTAACACCCGGTATCCACCCTGCGAAGAACAGATAATCGCCAAGCCAGATACCTGCCACAAGCAGGAGTAATAAACGTAAAAAAGGATACCGGTGTAAGACATGCGTTTTCACCGGATAAAGATTATAAAGACCGCAGGGTACGAATCATTGCCGCAGGGTCTTCGGCTCCAAATACGGAGTTACCGGCTACCAGCACATCGGCACCGGCAGCTACGAGTCGTGCGCCTGTTTCGGCATTCACACCGCCATCTACTTCAATCAATGCTTTGGAGCCGGTTTCTTCAATCAGTGCTTTGAGTTCGCGCACTTTCTCAACGGAGTGTTCAATAAAACTTTGTCCACCGAATCCCGGGTTCACGCTCATAATGAGTACCATGTACACATCGCGGATAATATCTTTCAACACAGAAACGGGTGTAGCGGGGTTAATGGTAACCGCCGGATGCATGCCTGCTTCGCGGATTTGTTGGATAACGCGGTGCAGGTGCGGACAGGCTTCGTAATGTACATTCATGGTAAAGGCTCCCAACGCTTTTACTTCGGCAATAAATTTCTCGGGTTGTACAATCATCAGGTGTACATCCAGCGGTTTGGTGCTCAGTTTAGCCACCGGTTTCAACACCGGGAATCCGAAAGAGATGTTGGGAACAAATACGCCATCCATCACATCGATGTGTACCCAATCAGCTTCACTGCGGTTGAGCATTTCAATGTCTTTGCCCAGGTTGGCAAAATCGGCAGACAGAATGGAGGGGGCAATAATAGGCTTCATAGGCTTGTCAAAGGTTGATTGATGGAACAAAGGTAAATCTTTTAATTGGAATTCTCACCACAGAGTCACACAGAGTTCCTATTTTTATTGCATCCGGTATTCTCCTTGCAAGCGGAAACCGCGCAGGAGTTCGTCGATACGTAACCGCTTCTTTCCGGGTAATTGTAGCGATACGATGCTTACAAAGCCATCGGGTACAGCCACCTTCAGGAACGATTTACCATCTGATAGTACGGTTCCTACGGCATAAGTGTGCAGGGTGGGTTGTTTTTCTGTTTCGAAAATCTTCACCACCGATGCCTCACCTGCTTCGTTAACCAGTTCGCTCCAGGCAGCGGGATAAGGCGATAATCCGCGGATAAAGTCGTACACCCGTTTTACCGGTTGATTCCAATCGATACGGCAAGTGTCCTTAAAGATTTTCGGAGCAGGACGTAGTTCGCCTACTACCGCCATATCCTCTTGGGGGATGGGTTTTATAGTACCTGCCAGGATAGCATCTACTGTTTCGGTTACCAACTCTCCGCCTAACATCATCAGTTTATCGTGTACTACCTCTACATTATCCGTATCGGCAATAGGTACACGTACTTGCTGAATCACATGTCCGGTATCTATTTCGTGTTGCAGGAAGAAGGTGGTGATACCTGTTTCCGTATCGCCATTAATAACCGCCCAGTTGATAGGAGCCGCTCCACGGTATTGCGGAAGCAACGAAGCATGCAGGTTGAAAGTACCCAAGCGCGGCATATTCCACACTATCTCGGGCAGCATGCGGAAGGCAACTACAATCTGCAAATCAGCTTTCCAGGCACGCAACTCTTCTACAAACGATTCGTCTTTTAGCTTTTCCGGTTGCAGCAACGGCAACTCCTGAGAAAGGGCGTACTGCTTTACAGGCGAGTACTGTATCTGATGCCCGCGTCCGGCAGGCTTATCGGGCATGGTAAGTACACCCACCACGTTGTAACCACCTTCTACCAAACGGCGAAGCGGTTCCACGGCAAAATCGGGCGTACCCATATATACAATGCGTAAATCTTTCTTTTCCATCGGTTATTCCTCCGAGAATTGTACCAACAGTTGCCGGTACGAGTTAAATATTTTCGACTTCGACACAAAGCCCAGGTATCTTCCTTCTTCATCGACTACGGGCAGGTTCCACGCTTGGGTATCGTCAAACTTCTGCATTACCTGTTCCATGCTGTCGGTATCTGTAAGTCGCGCGGGAGCCGATGACATGAGTTTGTTGACCGTAAAGCGGTGGTACAATTCCTGCCTGAACATGATGTTACGAATATCATCTAACAGCACCACGCCTAACAACACTCCATATTTATCTACCACCGGGAAGATGTTACGGTGCGAGGCGGCAATGGCTTTCACCAGTTCGCCCAGGTCTATCTCGGGACGTACGGTTACAAAATCCTTCTCCACCACATTCTCCATCTTCATCAGCGTAAGTACGGCTTTGTCTTTATGGTGGGTAATGAGCTGACCTTTCTTTGCCAGACGCATGGAGTAGATACTGTGCGGTTCAAACGCAATGATGGTAAGATAAGAACTTACCGATACGATGATGAGCGGCAGGAACAAGTCGTACCCTCCGGTAAGCTCAGCAATGAGGAACACACCCGTTAGCGGCGCATGCATTACCCCGCTCATCACGCCCGCCATACCCATCAGGGCAAAGTTTTTCTCGGGCAGGAAGGGGATAAAGTCGAACTCATTCGCGAAGTACGAGAAGATAAATCCGGCAATACAGCCCAGGTAAAGTGAAGGTGCAAACACCCCACCGCAACCGCCACCGCCGTTGGTAGCGCTCGAGGCAAATACTTTCAGCAGGATGATAAGTCCCAGGTATACCAGCAACAGGTTATCGTACCCGTAGAAGAGGGAGTTGTTCATCACCGTATCCCAATCGGCATTACTGGCGCCGTTGAGCAGCAGGTTGATGGTATCGTATCCTTCACCGTACAGCGGCGGGAAAAGGAAGATAAGCACGCTCAGCATGATACCTCCCAACGCCAGTTTCTTGTACGGATTCGAGAGCCGCCCGAATACCCCTTCGATGGAGTTCATCATGCGGGTAACGTACAGCGAAATCAATCCGCAGAAGATACCCAGCAGGATAACGTAGGGTATACGTTCCATCTCGAACGCCTGGTCGAGGTTAAACTTAAACATAGCTTCCGTACCGGTTACCACATACGAAACCGTGGCCGCCGTTACTGCCGAAATAAGCAGCGGAAGCAGCGACGACATTGTCAAGTCAATCATCAGCACTTCCAGTGTAAATACCAATCCGGCAATGGGCGCTTTAAAGATACCGGCAATAGCCCCGGCAGCTCCACAGCCCACCAGGAGCATCAGCGTACGGTGCTCCATCTTGAAGGCACTTCCCAGGTTAGAACCGATGGCTGAACCTGTGAGCACAATAGGCGCCTCGGCTCCTACCGACCCACCAAACCCGATGGTAATGGCGCTGGCAATGGTCGACGACCATACGTTGTGCCGTTTGATACGCCCTTGCCTACGCGAGATGGCGTACAGAATCTTGGTTACCCCGTGGCTGATATCGTCTTTCACAATGTTACGCACAAAGAACCCCGCCAGGAAGATACCCACTACCGGATAAACCAGGTAAAGGTAGTTGGCTTCGGTGGCATCGAAGTTTTCGGTGAGGAAGTTCTGTATGGAGTGTATCAGGAATTTCAGCACCAGGGCTGCAATGGCGGTACAGATACCCACTACGAAACTGAGTATCAGGATAAATTGTTTCTCCTTGATATTGGCTTCACGCCAGGCAAGGAAGCGTTGCAGCAGACTTATATTTTCTTTTCCCATATTTCTAAACGGTTCTATTCGCGGATAATCTTTATTACACCACCTTTATCCAGTTTGATGATGCTCGATGGTTTAGGGCGCGACAGGTCGTCTTGCCGGAACGGTACCACATAATCTACCGCCTGCTTAATCTCTTCACTGATTTCGCTGAAGTTGGCAGGCGATGGTTCACCACTTACATTGGCCGAAGTAGAAACAATTGCCTTGCGGAATTGTTGGCACAAGCGGTGCGAGAAGGCTTCGGTAGTAACGCGTATGCCCACGCTGCCGTCCTCGGCAAGCAGGTTGGGCGCCAGGTTACGGGCACCGGAATAGATAATGGTGAGCGGCTTGTCGGTCAGGTCAATCAAATCCCAGGCAACCGGGGGTACATCGTCTACATAAAAGTCTACCTTTACGCTCGAGTCTACCAGCACCAACATCGCTTTGCTGTCGGCACGTTGCTTGATCTCGTAAATTTTCCGTACTGCATCCGGATTGGTAGCATCGCATCCTATCCCCCATACGGTATCTGTAGGATACAAAATGATACCTCCCTCGCGCATTACCTGACAAGCTTTTTTAATATCTTCAACCATTTCTGTCATTCTGTTTTGATAATGAACTGCGAAAATACTACTTTTGTCGGACAAATTAAAAACTTACCCCAAACAAATGGAAGAAATAACTTATCGACATACCCTACCGATACAACAGCGTTTCAACGACGTAGATAAATTCGGCCACGTAAACAACACCGTTTACTTCTCTTTTTACGACCTCGGCAAAACCGATTACTTTGCCACCGTATGCCCGTACATGGACTGGAACAAGGATGGCATCGTAATGGCGCACATCGAAGCCGATTTCCTTTCGCAGATTTACGGCAGCGAACCCATTGCCGTGCAAACCGCCGTACTGGACACAGGTACCAAAAGTTTCCGCCTCATACAACGGGTAATTAATACCGCCACGCAAGAGGTAAAGTGTATTTGCATATCCACCCTCGTAGCTTTTGACCTGGAGAAACATGAATCGAAGCCGTTGGAAGACGAATGGATAGAGTCTATCTGCGCCTACGAATGCCGGGAGGTACGGAAAACAAAGAAGCAGAGCTAAAGCAATTTGCCGTTATACATAAAATAACCTTCTGTTATGCATAAACTAATCCCTCGTTATGCATAGCAGAAGTTTTTTTTATGCATAAACGAAGTGGGTTCCTTGCAAGGAGCCAATGGGTTATTTGCAAGGAACCGATAAGAACCTTGTAAGGAACCCATTGGCTCCTTGCAAGGAACTCACTTGTTTTTAGTAAAAACGAAAGTTCCCGTATAAAAAGAAAAAAGTTAGTTTATGCATCACAAGGGCTTAGTTTATGCATAGAAACAAAAGCCGCCTACTAAAAAATCTATAATTACATACTACTTCCATTTTTTTTCGTACTTTTACAGCTTGTTGGGAATTGCATACTTTCCCCACCCGAGACAGAAAGAAAGAAAAAACAATATATAATGAATCACAAATGGAATTATCAACCTATTACACACGAACAGGAAGATACAAGCCGGGAACTGGCGCAGGCGATAGGGATTAGTCCTATCCTTGCCCGTTTGTTGGTACTCAGAGGCATCACAACGCCCACTGAGGCCAAAAAGTTCTTTCGCCCCCAATTACCGGACTTGCACGACCCTTTCCTTATGAAAGATATGGATTTGGCCGTGGAACGTCTCAATAAGGCTATGGGCCGCAAAGAACGTATACTTATTTATGGAGATTACGACGTGGACGGCACTACTTCGGTGGCGCTGGTCTACAAGTTTATCCAACAATTCTACTCCAACATCGATTACTACATCCCCGACCGCTACAACGAAGGATACGGTGTATCCATACCGGGTGTGGATTATGCGGCCGAAACGGGTGTAACGCTTATCATCGTGCTTGACTGCGGCATCAAAGCCGTGGACGAGATTGCGTATGCCAAGTCGCGGGGAATCGATTTCATTATCTGCGACCACCATGTACCGGATGAGGTACTGCCCCCTGCGGTAGCCATCCTGAACCCCAAGCGGGCGGATAACACCTATCCGTACGTACACCTGTCGGGTTGTGGCGTGGGCTTCAAGTTTATGCAGGCGTTTGCCATCAGCAACAGCATCGAATTTCATAATTTGATTCCGTTACTCGATTTGGTGGCCGTAAGTATTGCCTCGGACATTGTACCCATCATGGGCGAAAACCGCATCCTGGCTTACCACGGGCTCAAACAGCTTAACAGTAATCCCAGCGTGGGCATGAAGGCCATTATCGACATCTGCGGACTGGCGGAGAAAGAGATTACCATCGGCGATATCGTGTTCAAAATCGGTCCGCGCATCAATGCTTCGGGACGTATACAGAACGGTAAGGAAGCGGTGGACCTGCTCACGGAGAAAGACTTCTCACTCGCCCTGGAAAAGAGCAACCAGATTAACCAATACAACGAAACCCGTAAGGACTTAGATAAAACGATGACCGAAGAGGCCAACCTGATTGTGAATCAGTTGGAAGGTCTTGCCGACCGCCGCTCTATTGTGCTGTACAACGAAGACTGGCACAAAGGGGTTATCGGTATCGTAGCCTCACGCCTTACGGAGGTATATTACCGCCCCGCCGTGGTACTTACACGTACCGACGATATGGCAACCGGTTCGGCACGCTCGGTATCGGGCTTCGATGTGTACAAGGCCATTGAGCATTGCCGCGACCTGCTCGAAAACTTCGGGGGACATACCTATGCTGCCGGATTGTCGATGAAGGTAGAGAATGTTCCCGCCTTCATGGAACGCTTCGAAGCGTTTGTTACCAAGCACATCTTACCGGAGCAAACCAGTGCGGTGATTGATATTGATGCGGAGATTGACTTCCGCGACATCTCACCCAAGTTCTCCGGCGATTTGAAGAAGTTTAACCCGTTCGGACCGGATAACCACAAGCCCATCTTCTGCACGCATCACGTGTACGATTATGGTACCAGCAAGGTGGTAGGGCGCGACCAGGAGCATATCAAACTGGAACTGGTTGACAATAAATCGAATAATGTGATGAACGGCATCGCCTTCGGACAGAGTTCGCACGTACGCTATATAAAGACCAAACGGTCGTTCGACATCTGCTACACCATCGAAGAAAACACCCACAAGCGGGGCGAGGTGCAGTTGCAGATTGAGGACATCAAACCGATTGAGTAATCCAACCACAGTGATAAGAGCCGCATGCCAACCTATCACGAAATACTGAAACAATATTGGGGGTATGACTCCTTCCGCGACTTGCAGGAGGAGATCATCACCAGTATTGGCGAAGGCCGCGATACACTGGGACTCATGCCTACCGGCGGCGGCAAATCCATAACCTTTCAAGTACCGGCCCTTGCCAAAGAGGGATTGTGCATCGTAATCACGCCACTCATTGCGTTGATGAAAGATCAGGTGCAGAACCTGCGCCGGCGGGGTATTAAAGCAGTAGCCATCTACTCGGGCATGACGCGCCCTGAAATTATCATCGCTTTAGAGAACTGTATCTTTGGCGACTACAAATTTCTCTATATCTCTCCCGAACGGTTAGATACCGACATCTTCCGCACCAAGCTGCGCTCCATGAAGGTAAGCATGATTACCGTGGACGAGAGTCATTGTATTTCTCAATGGGGGTACGACTTCCGCCCTGCTTACCTCAAAATAGCTGAGATTCGCGACCTGTTGCCGGATGTTCCTGTGCTGGCGCTTACGGCTACCGCTACGCCGGAGGTAGTTAAAGACATTCAGCAGAAGCTCAGTTTCCGCAAGGAGAACGTGTTCCGGATGAGCTTTGAACGGAACAACCTTGCCTATATTGTTCGCACCACCGATGATAAAACCGAAGGGTTACTGCAAGCTCTGAAACAAATTCCCGGTAGCGCCATTGTATATGTACGCAGCCGCCGGCATACCAAAGAAACCACCGAAATATTACTCAAACAAGGTATCACTGCCGATTTTTACCACGCCGGACTGGATAATGCCGTAAAGGACATGCGCCAAAAGCGGTGGCAAAGCGGTGAATGCCGGGTAATGGTAGCCACCAATGCTTTCGGGATGGGTATCGACAAACCGGATGTGCGACTGGTAGTTCACCTGGATTTACCCAACTCACCCGAAGCCTACTTCCAGGAAGCAGGGCGCGCCGGACGTGACGGGCAAAAGGCATACGCCATCCTGCTTTACGCCAAGTCGGACAAAGCAACACTACACAAGCGTATCAGCGATACCTTTCCCGAAAAAGAATACATCAAGAACATCTACGAACATCTGCAATATTACTACCAGATGGCTATGGGCGACGGGCTGGGCTGCACCAAAGAGTTCGACCTCGGAGAGTTCTGCCGTACTTTTAAGCATTACCCCGTTCCTGCCGACAGCGCCTTAAAGATACTCACGCAGGCAGGTTACCTGGAATATACTGATGAGCAAGACAATGCTTCGCGCATCTTATTTACCATCAACCGGGAAGACTTGTACAAGCTCCGCGAAATGGGACAGGAAGCAGACACCCTGATACAAACCATACTCCGTTCCTATACGGGTGTATTTACCGATTACGCCTACATCAGCGAAGAAGCCATTGCCCTTCGCTCCGGATTACCCCGGCAGCAAGTACACGACCTGCTGAAGATGCTCTCCAAACGACGCATCATTGACTACATTCCGCGCAAAAAGACACCTTATATAATATATACGCGCGAGCGCATGGAGCTTCGCTTCCTGCAAATTACACCTGCCGTTTACGAAGAACGCAAACAACGGTACGAAGAACGCATCCGGGCCATGACGGAGTATGTAACCTCCGAACAGGTATGCCGCAGCCGGTTGTTGCTTCGCTATTTCGGCGAGAAGAACGAACACGATTGCGGTCAGTGCGATGTCTGCCTCGGTCGTAATCGGGAAAGCAGCCTCTCCACCAAAACTTTTGAGCAAATCAAGGAAGAGGTGCTGACACTGCTCACCCACCCCATGACTCTGCCGGAAATAGCCCGGCAATTAGAAGTAGACCAAGAAGAGTTGAGCCGCACCCTCCATTACATGCTCGACGAAGGCGTACTTAAAATCAACGATGGAATCATTTCCGTTCCGGAATGATTTATTCAAGTTTGACTTCGACGACCGTTGGTTCGCAAGTGACTATTTATATATCAGAGTGAGGCCAACGGCCTCCAAGCAACAGCGTGGGGCATCGCCCCACGAACTAGTAGTTCCTGCTACTAAGCCCTGTAAGGGCGTAAGCCACTTCCATTGGCTCACACCCTTTCAGGGTGTAGAGAGGGGGCAGGGCACGTAGGGCGATGCCCTACGCTGATGCTCTAAGGCCGTTGGCCTTAACTGTTTATTCACTTGCGAAACTTAAATAATTGATATACATTTGCATTCAAACTCAAAACAGACCGATTATGGCAAACTTTTTCAAATCATTCTTCTCTTCCAAGAGCGAAGCGCCGGAAGCGGAGAAGCAAAAGAACGACAAACGTAATTTCGAGATTCTCAAATATGACGGCCTGCGTGCCCAACGCATGGGACGGGCAGATTATGCCGTAAAGTGCTTTACAGAAGCTTTGGCTCTTGAAGAAGATTTCGAAACACAAGGCTACCTCAGCCAGTTATACATACAAATGGGCGAGTTCGACAAAGCGCTGGAATTGCTTCACCGCATGGCAGAGCTGGAACCGCACATGACATCTACCTTCCTTGCACTCGCCAACGTATACTTCATACGCGAAGAATACACAGAAATGACTACCGCCGCCCGCGCCGCCATTGAACTGGAAAGCGAAAACGCAGTGGCCCACTTCCTGCTGGCCAAAGCCGAGAAAGGCAACCGGGAAGAGATTCAAGCCATCGCCAGTCTCACCAAAGCCATCGTTCTGAAAGAAGACTTCACCGAAGCCCGCCTACTACGTGCCGAGATACTACTGGATATGCAACAAGGCAAGGAAGCGCGAGAAGATATTGATGCCATACTCACCGCACAACCGGAAGAGGAAGCCGCCCTCCTGCTGCTCGCCCGCCTCCGCGAAATGGCAGGCAATGCCGAAGCTGCCGAAGCCGATTACCGCCGCATTATCGAGCTGAATCCGTTCAACGAGCAGGCGTATCTGCAAATGGGCAAGTTGTACATCACCCAAAAGAAACCCGGTGAAGCCATCGAGTTATTCGATGAAGCCATTGAACTGAATCCCAACTTTGCCGCCGCCTACCACGAACGCGGATTAGCCAAATTACTAAACGGCGACAAGGACGGCTCTGTGGAAGATATGAAGAAGGCACTCGAACTGAATCCAAAAGATGCACAACTCACCGGACAGTTTGACAATCAATCCGTGAAGTCTACCAACGTATTGGGGCTTTAAGATTAAAACCTATAAAACAAAAGAGCTTCGCACCCATTCAAGTGCGAAGCTCTTTTGTTTTACGGTATACTCGTTTTAGAACTGGAAGTAGATAAACGGTTGCAGTTCAGATGATTTTATTTGGCTGATAAACACAATCAGGATAACCAGCACCACAGCCTTGCCTACCCAGTTCATGTTGTAAATATAAGCTTTCATCTTCGCAATAGAGGTTGATGGAACAAATTGCAAACACAAGCACAACCCAATGAGGAAGAGTATAAAGGTATAACTCTGTACAAACGGAATAAACACCCCCGCATTAAAGCGGGTAAATATCTGCGAGAGCACCTGCAAACCTATCTCCATGCTATCGGCACGGAAGAATATCCACCCCAAACACACCAGGTGGAAGGTAAGGATAGTACTAAACACCCGTTGCCACCGGGACATATCACTGCCTTCGGACTTCAATGCCGGGAAAAGGTTCATTAATATTTTATGTACCACTAAATACAACCCATGCAAGCCACCCCACAGCATAAAGCGCCAGGATGCACCGTGCCACAAGCCACCCAGCAACATGGTAATCATCAGGTTCACGTACCTTCTTACTTTCCCTTTGCGGTTCCCCCCTAAAGAGATGTAGAGGTAATCTTTTAACCACGACGATAAAGAGATGTGCCAACGCTTCCAGAACTCGGTAATGGTAGCTGCCCTATAAGGCAGGTCGAAGTTCAATGCAAACCGATACCCGAACAACAGTGCAATACCAATTGCCATATCAGAGTAACCCGAGAAGTCGCAATAAATCTGTACGGCGTATCCGTACACGGCAAACAAATTCTCCACCCCCGAATAGAGCTCGGGAGCATCGAAAATGCGGTCGACAAAGTTAATACTGATGTAATCGGAGATAATACATTTCTTGAATAGCCCCATCAGTATCAGCACAAACGCTTCGTTCCATAAGACCTTGCTTAACGGTTCTGAGCGATGAATCTGCGGAATAAAATCTTTTGCCCGTACAATGGGGCCTGCCACCAATTGCGGGAAGAAGGATACATAGAACACATAATCAAACGGGTTCTTCAATGGCTCCAACTTTCCCCGGTATATATCAATTACATAGCTCAACGATTGGAAGATGAAGAACGAAATACCCACCGGAAGAATAATATCAAACGGTGTAAAGGGCTTGTGTATCAGTCCGGCAAAGAAATCGAAAAACAGGTTGGTGTACTTGAAGTAACACAGAATGCCCAAGTCGACCACCAAACTGGAAATCAGCCACGCCTTCTTCACCCTGGTATCTTCGGTCCGGTGTACTCGTTGCGCAATCCAAAAGTCGATTAACGCCACCCCTACTATGAGCAGGAAGTAATATCCATTCGTTTTATAATAGAAGTAGAAGGAACATGCTAACAGAAAAGCTATCTTCAACGGTTCGTACTTCTTCACAAACAGATACACCGCCAGTACCCCCGTGAGGAAGAACAAGAAGAAGGAGCTGTTAAAAATGAGAGGATCTTCCGGATTGTACAAAAGTACCTCTCCCAACTTACTAAAATCGATGTTTAACATACTCTGTATAGTCACTGATTAATGCGTTGTAAAATAGCTTTCCTAACATAGTGTACCCGGGCAACCGGAAGTGTACTCCATCCTTACTTAAATCACCGCTCTGCAACAGTTTGGCTGCCGAGCCTTCGCCTCCCAATATGGCATATAAATCCCAATAGGCAAATCCTTTTTCCTGGGCATACTTCACCAACGCCTGCCGTACCAACTTAATATTGGGATGGCTTTGCCGGCTCTGGGCAGACACCAGGCAATCGGGTGGTGTGGTTATCAGTACCAATGCCCGCGGATTGGCTTTGCGTATGGGGTCAATAATGCGGTCAACTTCGGCAAAGAAGCGGCTCTCTACAAACCTGCCACGGAAGGCTTCATTGGTTCCCAATGAGAAGATAAACAGCTCCGGGGTAAGGAGTGAGATTTGTGCGGCAAAATCCTGTACACTGGCGTAATGACGGAATTGTGCTCCGTTAATACCTACTGCATGATACAGAATACCTTTGTTACCATTCTCCAGACTGAATCCGTAGTAGATGGCAGAATCGTTCTTCTCGGTAGTGGTGGTTTCTAACAGAAGCGAGTTCACCTTCTTATCCAGGGTAATGGTGGTAGCAAACGGATATTTGGTTGGTTCGTACTTTGCCTTTGTATCAGGGTCTAACACTTTCAGCTCGGGAGCTTTCTCGTGATGAAACACCGTAACCTTGTTGAAAGAGTGGTCGGTTTTGCCCTCAGAAGCTACCCGTATCTCAAAAGAAAAGTTCTCGTCATTGGTCTTAATTGACATGCCTCCCAGTCCGATAGGTAACTTTTGTACCTGCTGTATGCAGAGAGTCTTGTCCCATTTGGAGGCGGAGCGTATCAGGTAATCGCTCGGCTCGTTGGTACGTGCTAACTTTAATGGAAAGATAAGCCCACGCCCGGCGCTGCCAAACTTCTCCTGCAACAGGTTCATAATGGTCATCGAGAAGAAGCCTGCCTGGATATGCGAATCGCCGATGTGTACCACCGATACGGTCTTGGGCAATGCTTTTTCATTCATATAAGGATTCTTCCACGATTGCTGATTTAGCTGATACAGCTTCCGATAGAAAGGATCCAGGCTGTGAGTCGGGTCAATAATGGTGTTGGTTACCTTGGTGGTTTTGCTTTGCTGCTGCCCGAAAACAATTCCGGGGCACAGTAAGAAGCAAAACAACCAACTTAACAACAGCTGGTATGTATAGTCTTTTTTTAACCTCATCCTATTTGGCAGTATACTGTTTTTGTTCTTTCATGAGCGACTTAAAGAGTTGCTCGCCTATACGGTTACCACCCAGGAAGTTAATATGGGTGTAGTCTTTACCCGCCAACGGAGGCGTATGTTTCACAAATTCAACCATGGAGTTCTCGCCACCCATTGCTTCAAAGGTATTCCAGAAAGCTATGCCGGTATCTTTGGAGAATTGTCGCTGCGCCGTAATAAGCGGAGGAATACCCGGATGGGTAGTAATGCCCGAGGCGCCCTTGCTGCCACGGTCGCCTACGCTGATTACCAACAACGGAACACCCGGATAGCACTCCTTCAGGTGGTTAATGGTACCTACCATAAGCCGTTTATACCCTCCATAAGTGGTTTGTTCGGCGCTCATCACGTTCAACCCGTACTGTATCACCAACAGGTCGTAGGGAACTTTCTCAGATAATTGCTCCGATAATTCCTTATTCAAGGTAACCATTACGCTACCCGATGAGCCACGTACAGAGAAGTTGTCTACATATACGCCCGTTGCATCGTTCAGGTAAAAGCCTATGCCGGTAAAACCGTCGACTTTACTTACCTTTACTTTTATAGAAGTCAGATTTTCGTTTTCCCACGTCAATGATTGCAGGGCTTTGGACGATTGAGGCGTATAATCAACATAAGCACCGTCGTTTATCTGTACGCTTACCTTGGTATTCTTTTCGTTGATGAAATAGAAAGAGATTTGTTTGGCCCGTTCCTCGGTCTTGATACGCAGTTCTACGGTAGCATCCTCGGAAGGGCGGTAATAAAAACCTGCCAAGGTAAATTTCGACCAGTCGGCTTTCTTGTAATACACCATCGATTGCCCCGTCCATCCTACCGTAGTTTGCTTGATGCGCTTACGACACTCTTCGGTGGGCGAGATAATGGGTATATAACCTACGCCTGCTCCACCATACATAGTTTGCAATTGTTTACGCAACTCTGCTGTCAGGATATCGCCTTCAATAAACGAGTCGCCTATTACTCCGATGCGGACCGTCCTTTTATTTACCTCATTCTTCAAGGCGGCAAAGAAAGGTTTCAGCAGTTGCTTGTCGGGCGAGAAGTCTTCAATACTTACCACACCGCCTTCTTCCACCGGTTCTTCGGCAGGGGTATCAGTTGCAGGTATTTCGTCAGTGGTACTTACCGGTTGTGTTTCTTCATCAATTGTAGTTAAATCGGCTATATTCTGCAAACTGTCCACTTCAATGGTATCAGATTCTGTCTTTAATAAATCCGATAAAAGATTGAACTGTTTGTATTCAAATTTTATGTCAGGAATAAGTCCTATCAGCAGTAGCAGTACAATAGCAAGCCCAAGGACCTTCAGAACCTGTTTCAGATAATCATATTTCATTCTTTCCCCTTAGAGTTTTATCACTTCTATTCTTAGTTCCAAAAAAAATCGCGTGCAAAGTTAATCTTTTCAACCATATATAAGCGGACACTTTGGCTAAAACATATGGTAAATTATCTTTTTTACAACGAATTACCTCCTTCTTGAGCCCTACAAGTAATAAACGTTGTTTTAATAATTCATATATCCGGATAAATATTATTTCTCATTAAGAGCAGGTTCCCGCTAACAAGAATGTAACGAAAAAGCCTTTTTTGCCATCATAATTAAAAAAAATATAGTTTTTTGCTTGCATATTACAAAAAAGCGCTACATTTGCCGCATCAAAACAAGAAAGCAACGAGGTATGAACTCATTTTCTTATACATATTACTTCTTTTTTTACTTTTACTTTAGCCAAAGAGTAGAGCGGGAGTTTGTATGTATCAAGTGACAAGATGCTTAAGAACTGAAATAAGATGAATTAATCATATGAATCCCGCTCCTGCATAGGACGCGGGATTTTTTTATTATACACCCAAAACAAGATGAAGAGAATAGCCATTCAAGGAGCCCTCGGCTCGTATCACGAGATAGCCGCACATAAGTACTTCAACGGAGAAGATATTGAATTGATATGTTGCGCCAGCTTTGAAGATGTGTTTGCCGCCATCCGCAAGGACAGCCAGGTAATTGGTATGTTGGCCATTGAGAATACCATTGCCGGGAGCTTGCTGCAAAACAACGAACTGGTACGCCAAAGCGGCGTGCAGGTGATTGGCGAATACAAGCTGCGCATCTCGCACAGCTTTGTGTGCCTGCCTGAGGAGGACTGGAATGATATTACAGAGGTAAACTCGCACCCCATTGCCCTGATGCAGTGCCGCGAATTCCTCACCCAGCACCCACAAATCAAGGTGGTAGAAGGTGAAGATACTGCCCTGAGTGCCGAAATTATCAAGCGCGACAACCTGAAAGGACATGCCGCCATCTGCTCCAAAGCTGCTGCCGAACGTTACGGCATGAAGGTGTTGCAGGAAGGTATTGAAACCAACAAGCACAACTTTACCCGCTTCCTGGTAGTGGCCGATCCCTGGCAAGCCGATGAACTGAAACGTCAGCAAGGGGGTAGCACCAATAAGGCGAACATGGTATTCACCTTGCCGCACTCGGAAGGCAGCCTTTCGCAGGTACTCTCTATCCTTTCGTTCTATAACATCAACCTCACCAAAATACAATCGCTGCCTATCATCGGGCGCGAGTGGGAATACCAATTCTACGTAGATGTAGTGTTCAACGATGTATTACGCTACAAGCAATCTATTACGGCAATTACTCCATTAACCAAAGAACTCAAAATATTAGGCGAATATGCAGAAGGAAAATCAAGTATTTAAAGTAGCTCCCGCCCACCGACTGTCGGGCGTAAACGAATACTACTTCTCCAAGAAGTTGAAAGAGGTGGCACAGATGAATGCCGAAGGCAAGAATGTTATCAGCCTGGGCATCGGTAGCCCCGACATGCCTCCTTCGGACGAAGCTATCCGTACGCTTTGCGAACAGGCGCACGACCCCAACGGACACGGATATATGCCGTACGTGGGTATCCCCGAACTCCGCAAAGGTTTTGCCGACTGGTATCGCCGCTGGTATGGGGTAGAGCTGAATCCTGCGACGGAAATTCAACCGCTCATCGGTTCTAAAGAAGGCATTCTGCATGTAACGCTGGCTTTCGTCAATCCGGGCGAACAGGTATTGGTACCCAATCCGGGCTATCCTACCTACACATCGCTCAGCAAGATACTGGGCGCCGAGGTAATTAACTACAACCTGAAAGAGGAAAACGGCTGGATGCCCGACTTTGAGGAACTGGAACAAATGGACCTGAGCCGGGTAAAACTGATGTGGACCAACTACCCCAACATGCCCACCGGAGCCAATGCCACGATGGAGATGTACCAACAGTTGGTTGAATTTGCCCGCCGCAATAACATCGTGATTGTAAACGATAACCCGTACAGCTTTATCCTGAACGATACACCGTTAAGCATCCTGGCAGTACCGGGAGCTAAAGATTGCTGTATCGAATTTAACTCGATGAGCAAAAGCCACAACATGCCGGGATGGCGTATTGCCATGCTGGCCTCTAACGCAGAGTTTGTGCAATGGATATTAAAGGTAAAAAGCAACATCGATAGCGGCATGTACCGCGCCATGCAACTGGCGGCCGCCAAGGCATTGGAAGCAGACATCGACTGGTACGAAGGGAATAACCACAACTACCGCAACCGTCGCCGCCTGGCAGGTGAAATTATGAACGCCCTGGGATGTACGTACGATGAGAAACAGGTAGGCATGTTCCTTTGGGGAAAGATTCCCGACAGCTGTGCCGACGTGGAGGTACTTACCGAAAGGGTTTTACACGAAGCAAGAGTGTTTATCACTCCCGGTTTTATCTTCGGCAGCAACGGAGCCCGGTTTATCCGCATCTCACTATGCTGTAAGGATGCCCAGTTGGAAGAAGCATTAAAACGCATTATTACAATGCTTGAAAACACGCATAACAAGGCATGAAACAACACATTACATGCCTTCTAATCACAAATAACAAGTAATCAAAAAAGCAACAGTAAAAATATGGAACTCGAATCAATCTTATTACCGGGCATCGAAGCCAGACGCCCCATTGTAATCGCCGGCCCGTGCAGTGCCGAAACAGAAGAACAAGTAATGACCACCGCCCAAGAACTGGCGTCAAAAGGTCACAAGATATTCCGTGCAGGAATCTGGAAACCGC
This sequence comes from Bacteroides sp., assembly GCA_031554285.1. Classification (GTDB taxonomy): domain Bacteria; phylum Bacteroidota; class Bacteroidia; order Bacteroidales; family Bacteroidaceae; genus Bacteroides. Next base: position 32,582 of record JAVBVL010000013.1, on the reverse strand, counting down.
GCACCAAACCCGGAGGCTTTGAAGGTGTAGGTGTAGACGGACTGGCGTGGTTGAAGAATGTAAAGAAAGAAACCGGCATGTATGTATCTACCGAAGTAGCTACCGCCAAGCATGTGTACGAGTGCCTCAAAGCCGGTGTCGACCTGTTGTGGATAGGTGCCCGCACCACCGCCAACCCGTTTGCCGTACAGGAACTTGCCGATGCGCTGAAGGGTGTCGATATTCCCGTATTAGTGAAGAACCCCGTGAATCCCGACCTCGACTTGTGGATTGGTGCACTGGAACGTATCAGCAATGCCGGCTTGAAACGCCTGGGAGCCATACACCGCGGATTCAGCAGCTACGACAAGAAGATATACCGTAACCTGCCGCAATGGCACATCCCCATCGAGTTACACCGCCGGTTACCCAACCTGCCTATCTTCTGCGACCCCAGCCACATTGGCGGCAAACGCGAACTGATAGCCTCGTTGTGCCAACAGGCTATGGACCTTAACTTCGACGGACTCATTATTGAAAGTCACTGCAACCCCGATGCAGCCTGGAGCGATGCTTCGCAGCAGGTAACCCCGGAAGTACTGGATTACATCCTGAACCTGCTTGTGATTCGTACCGAAACACAAAGCACCGAAAGCTTAGGACAATTACGTAAGCAAATCGATGAATGCGACGATAACATTATTCAGGAACTTGCCAAGCGTATGCGCGTAGCCCGCGAAATTGGTACGTACAAAAAGGAACACGGAATCACTGTATTACAAACCGGCCGTTACAGTGAGATTCTGGAGAAACGCGGCGCACAAGGCGAACAGTGCGGTATGGATGCCGAGTTCATGAAGAAGATATTCGAAGCCATCCACGAAGAATCGGTTCGTCAACAAATGGAAATCATTAACAAGCAGTAATCATGAGAATATTGATACTCGGAGCCGGCAAAATGGGCTCCTTCTTTACCGACATTTTGAGTTTTCAGCACGAAACGGCCGTATTCGATGTAAACCCACACCAACTACGCTTTGTGTACAACACCTACCGCTTCACTACGTTGGAAGAGATTCAGGAGTTTGAACCGGAGTTGGTTATTAACGCCGCCACGGTGAAATACACCATCGAAGCCTTCAAGAAGGTAATCCCGGCGTTGCCCAAAAACTGTATCCTGAGCGACATAGCTTCGGTAAAGACCGGTTTGCAGAGCTTTTACGAACAGAGCGGCTTCCGGTATGTATCTTCACATCCCATGTTCGGACCTACCTTTGCCAGCCTCAGCAACCTGAGCAGCGAGAGCGCCATCATTATCTCGGAGAGCGACCACCTGGGAAAGGTGTTCTTCAAGGATTTGTACAGCGGCCTGGGACTGAACATCTTTGAGTACACCTTCGACGGACATGACGAAACAGTGGCTTACTCACTCTCCATCCCGTTTGTATCTACCTTCGTATTTGCCGCCGTGATGAAACATCAGGAAGCACCGGGTACCACCTTCAAGAAGCACATGGCTATTGCCAAGGGATTGTTGAGCGAGGACGACTTCCTGTTACAGGAAATCCTGTTTAACCCGCGTACTCCCGCCCAGGTAGAAGGCATCCGGTTGGAACTGAAGAATCTCCTGGAGATTATTACCAACAAAGATGCCGAGGGCATGAAGAAGTACCTGACCAAGATTCGGCAAAAGATTAGCTAAGGTCAAAATATTATCGGCTAATAATTCGTTTTTAGCCGATAATATCGCCGTATTAGCCGATGAAAAAAAAATATTAGCCGATAATCCGCGCGGATTATCGGCTAATATTTTTCAGGCAAGAGCAATGCCCGTAACTACCACTTAGGAAGCGTGTACCAGAAGGTAGAACCTACTCCATATTGTGATTCAACCCCCATTTCACCGCCCCATTGCTCAACAATACTTTTGCACAAAGCCAGGCCCAGGCCGGTTCCTTGCATATAAGCATTCAGTTTCTCGAAGCGTTTAAAGAGGCGGGGTAGGTCTTCTGCACGGATACCGCAACCGGTATCGGTAATGAAGAAGTAGTAATGTTCGCCCTCGTCGCGATAGCCCATCGTAATGGTTCCTGTTTCGGTAAACTTCACCGCATTGGTAAGCAGGTTCATGGATAACTTATGGAAATATCCTTTATCGGTGTACACAACATGCTCACCCTCGGGCAGTACGGTTACCACCCGCAATGGCTTGCCATACAGGTTGGCACGGATGTACGCCTCCATCTCTTCAATCATCAAATCCACGTTGACCGGTTCCTTCTTCATCACCACCTGTCCGGCATCCAGTTCGGACAAGTCGAGAATGTTATCAATCAAAGCGCTCAGCAAGTGGTTATTCCGCAGAATGATGGGAGCAAAGTCTTCGCCTCCCTCTTCCATATCCGAGAGTATGGCGGAGAATCCCACAATGGAGTTAAGCGGTGTACGTATCTCGTGACTGATATCGGCCAGGAATTTATTGGTTTCCAGGTTGCTTTGCTCGGCTTTCTGCTTGGCTATGCTCAGGTTGGTTTCGCTCTGCTTCTGCAGGTTGATATCCATATTGAGTTCCACCAACAGATTACGTTTGGGCAGGTAGAAGAGATTCTGCCGTACCCAACGCAGGGTACCGTTTGCATCGGTCACGCGAATGTCACGACAGAAGTCGCCTGCAGACTGTCCGGCTATTACCTTCTGCCGGTGTTCCAACAACAAAGTACGGTCTTCGGCATACACCTGCGAGTAAGCGGGCAAGCGGTTAAAGAATCCCGGCTCGTTCAAGATGCTCACCCAGGAGTCGGTAGCCAATCCTTCGCCGGTTGTCAGGTGATAGAAGGCCACTCCCACTTTGGCAGAGTCGGATGCAAAATGGAACAAGGTTTCAAACCGTTCCTTCTCCCGGCGGGCAAGCGCCACCTGTTTAAAGTTCATCGCCGAAGCCATGTACTTTACTTCGGGGAAGTTAGGGTTTTCGATGGCACGCACTGCTATTTGATACAGTTCACGTTCTGACAGGCCATGACGAACCAGACGATTGTTGTCGTCTATCTGTGCTTCGGTATTTACAGTCTCCCGGTTTCTCAGTTTGTTTTTCTGCTTATCCGTCAGGTAAGGACTTTGAAACAGATTGCGGGAGAAGAAAGTACTTTGATTCTGCCCTGCCGTTTCTTCTACCCCATTTGTAATGTACATAAGCCGGGTACCATCTTCGCCATAGAATGAGAAATTAAGACCACTGTGTTTGTAAAGGGTTTGCAAATTATCGTTTACCCGTTTAAAACGCTCGGCGGTAGTCCTGATACGCCGGTTGTACACCTCTTGTACAAGCAGGTACACACAAGCGCCCAGCACAATGACCACAACCAGGAGGCTTACCAACACCTGCCACTCATATTTCTCGTAAAAGGTGGGAGGGTAATTCACAAACTGCACCCCTTCCAGGCGGTTTGCCGCTTTCTGCAAGGACATCCGTTCAATGGTGGTACGGTTCAGGATGGTACTTTCACCGGTTATTTCTTCAAAAGGTATGTCGTTGGGGTGCTCGCCTTGCAGCACACGCTTCACCAGGTTCACCGTCTTAGTTACGGTTTCCTCGCGGGAAGGATACACACCGCCTATCCACCAATTTTGGGTAAACAGCCGTTCGGTGAGCGAAAACAAAGGATTAACCTGCTTGCCCTGGGTAAACAATGAATCAATCAGCTCTTCCGGACGCCAACTGTGCATACCGTCAATGCTCAACCCCCAGGTAAGGAAAGCTCTTCCCTCCTTTGGCGACAGCATCACATCAAAGATGGAGTCAATATTGGTACGGTCGTGCACTATCTCCAGAAGATTCACGTTAGGCATCACCTCTTTCAGTTCTTCCTCTACAAGGGTACGAGCGTAGTTCGACTGGTAATAGCTCTCGTCTACCCATACCAACTCTTTCAGGTCCGGCAGCAGGTGGTGTATCATTTCCAGGTTTTTCCGTACGGGAAGAGGAATCTTTACTCCGGTGTAATTAAGCGAGATACGGCAATAGCAACCTTTCACGCCATCTTTCTCCCCCTCTTCTTTTTGCACATAATCCGGAAAATCGAGGGTTTTCTTACTGGGATAGAAATCCTTCAAGTCCCGCCAACTGTCAACCGGTATCATTTGATCGAACTTCTCCGGCTTCTCAGGATCCCATACTTGGGAGCTTAATCGGTCGCTCACGGCACAAAGCACAATGGGCACTTTGTGCCAGTTGTTCAGTTCAAAGAAATATCGTTGATAGTGCATAAACCCCTCGTCGCCGATAAAAACAATTACATCGGGCATCAGATTGTTATTAAACATCGTTGATGCGCTGGATACAGTAGCATGCGGAGCTTGTTCGGTATTCTCGGTAAACGACCACAACACAGAGCGCAACGCCATAGCCGACACCCGCCAACCTACAGCCACATCGGCATTCATATTGCCTTGCATAATCTGGGCATCGGGGTATATGTTAAGCAACGAGCGTTCTACCTCCTTGGCCAGCGTGTTACTCCAGTACACCTCCTGCCTATAGGAGCTTATGATTAAGATTCGTTTCACAGAATCGGGAACGTTCGGTGCCGCCGATACAGCCTGTGCCCATAACGGCCACCCGGTTATTCCTAACAATATATAAATGATAAAACGTTTCATGCTATTCTCCCTTTTTGGCAACCTCAATTAATTGCTCTACTAACATTAACAATACCTGGTTATGCCGCTCAATACCTTCGTTCAGCTTCTTCTTTACAACCGGGTCTGTTTCACGGGTAAGTAAGGTAGAGTTCTCGATAATCTCTTTGAGCGGCACCCGTATCCCCTCACGCATATTGGCAATGAAAGAATTCTTCAAACGGTCGGCCTCACGGGCTTTCTGCAAGGCTTCAGTCAATTCTTGCTCACGGGTTATCTGCTCATCAATATTCAAGGTGAGCTCGGCTACCACGATAATGCCCCGTTCGGGTGCATATTCCATGAGCTGGATAAGGAAGCGTATCCAATGCTTCTCGCCCGACGGATACTGTACCTCCACCGTATCAAGGAATAAGTTCTTCTCTCCCTGCTTTATCTGCTTAAAGTAAGATTCAATTTTGCCGGCATACTGTGGAAGCAAACAGCGATGAACGTTGGTAAAATCCTCACTCCCGTGCTCTACCCCCATATTATCATACCAGGCATCGGTAGCAAAGCCTTTCTGATCTACCAGGTTGTACTCGGCCACTCCCACCCCGGAGGCTTTCATGGCAAAGTTCAGCATCTCAAAAATCTGGTCTTTCTCCTTGCGCGCCTCCATAATATCGGTATTATCCACTGCAATCATCAGGATGTTTTGTGCACCGCTTTGCTCGTTCTGCTCCGGACGGAAAACCAACCGGTAATACTTGCTTCCCACCGTATAAAGATTGGTCAGCGGTACACGTTGCCGCACTTTTCCTTGCTCCTCGGACGACAAGATTCCGGCCTTGAACAGGTTAAACGACTTTCGCACCGACTGAGGAAGTATATTCAGGAAAGATTCGGCTCCCTCGTTGTGATTTAACAAGTTACCGTCGCAATCTAACGAAAGCAAACCGATGGGCATGTTCTGGTAAACCAACTGATATTTATTGTAGAACATTTCATGCTGTTTCATGGAGGCTAACAAACGCCGGCTGCTGTTGCGTGAACGCCTGTAAATAACCACCACAAAAAAGAGGATAATAACAACCAACAACCAGAAAGCTATCAGGCGAATGTGCCTCACAAAGAAAGAAGGGGGAATATGGTTGTACACCACATCGGTCAACTTATCGGCCCGGGCAGACAGATTGTAATGCAGCACTTTCGTTTTATTGAGTATCACCTGCTCGTCCAGGTAGGTAAATGGAATAGAATCGGCAGGCGCTCCCTCATACAAACGCAACGCTACCTCGGCAGTATGCTTACTGATATCGTGAATGGAAGCCATAAAGCCGCCTACATACCTATTGCCATTATGGTCGTCGCGCAAAGCAAAAACCGGAACAGGCAGATTATCGGGAGCCACCATCATATTCACCACCACAGCGGCCTGTTCAGGAAGGCTTGACAGTTGCCGGTTTACATCCTCCATATCGCACTCATTACAGAATACAGTACGGATAGTGAGTTCGTTTTGCGCAGCAATTGTACGCAAGCGTTTCTCAGCCAGCACATCCTGGTAACTGTGGTTAGAGAGGAATACAATTTCCTTCAAACCTGGTATCAACTGCTTCATCAGCTGCACCGCACCCGGGGTATTGTCTTTTACCACCACGGCAGTTACCGGAAGTTCTTTCCGGGAGTCTTGCACAGGAATCAGTAAACTGTCAACAATCTGCCGGTCGGGGAAGAAGGCAGAATAATCAGACATAATCTCGGGCGATACCCCGCAAAGAACCACGGGCACTTTCTCCCACAATCCCCGCAGGTCCATAATCCGGTAAAACATCCACGCCTCATCACCAATAAGCACCAATACATCAGGAATCCTCTTCTCGCTCGAAAATCTCAGACTGGAGAATGTTCCCTGCATAGCAAACCGTTCCGCCAGGAAAGAACTGCGGGTTCCTATCCCGGCATAGCCTACCGTGATACTCAACTCGGGATGAGCATCCTCAAGCTGATTACACACATGCTTGGCAATGGAGGTATCCCAATCGTCAATGTAAGTATATGAACTTAGTATCTCTATAAATTGCTTACGCACCGGCATCTCTTGCCGGGTAGTGGATTGTGCAAAAGATAGCCAGGGGAAGAGAATGAGCAGAACAATAAAATAAAATTTACGGTACATACGACATGATGGTTTGCGCAAATATAGCCTTTATTTGTAATAAAACTTTGTATCCGATTGAATTATTGATTGAAAAGTTCTAAAAAGAGCATTTGATTATCCAAGAAATAACTTCTACATTTGTATCCGATAAATGATTGACCAAGGAACTATAGACCGTATTCTCGATGCCGCCCAGATTGTGGATGTGGTATCGGAGTTTGTTACGCTGCGTAAACGCGGCGTGAATTATGTAGGTCTGTGCCCCTTCCACAACGAAAAGACTCCCTCGTTCAGCGTATCTCCCTCCAAAGGTTTGTGTAAATGTTTCAGTTGCGGCAAAGGCGGCAACTCGGTGCATTTTATCATGGAGCATGAGCAGATGTCGTACTACGAAGCATTGAAATTCCTTGCCAAGAAGTACAACATCGAAGTAAAGGAACGCGAGCTGAGTAACGAAGAGAAGCAAGCACAAAGCGACCGTGAAAGTATGTTTATCGTGAACAACTTTGCACGCGACTACTTCCAAAGTATCCTGCGCAACCATGTAGAAGGCCGCAGTGTGGGAATGGCGTACTTCCGCCAACGCGGGTTCCGCGACGATATTATCGATAAGTTCCAGTTGGGATTCAGCACCGAAGATCGCGATGCCCTCTACCGGGAAGCGGTACAAAAAGGATATAAGAAAGACTTCCTTATCAAAACCGGGCTCTGCTACGAAACGGAGGACAAACGCCTGCGCGACCGCTTCTGGGGACGTGTGATGTTTCCGGTACATTCGCTATCGGGCAAGGTAGTAGCCTTTGGCGGGCGGGTACTGAGCACCGAGAATAAAAAGCTGGCGAAGTACGTCAACTCCCCCGAATCGGAAATCTACCACAAGAGCAACGAGTTGTACGGTATCTACTTTGCCAAGCAGGCCATTGTGAAGCAAGACCGCTGCTTCCTCGTCGAGGGGTATACAGATGTAATTTCCATGCACCAATCGGGCGTGGAGAATGTGGTTTCTTCTTCGGGAACCTCTCTTACTCCGGGACAAATACGCCTCATTCACCGCTTTACCAACCACATCACCGTACTGTACGATGGGGATATGGCAGGTATCAAGGCTTCTATACGGGGTATCGACATGCTGCTCGAAGAGGGTATGAACATCAAAGTGGTGCTGTTACCCGATGGCGACGACCCCGACTCGTTTGCCCGCAAACATAACTCTACCGACTTCCAGGCATACATCTCCGCCCATGAAACCGACTTTATCCGCTTCAAGACCAGCCTGCTGATGAAGGATGCCGAACGCGACCCCATGAAACGGGCGGAACTCATTAAGGACATCGTGCGTAGCATTTCGGTGATACCCGAGGCCATTGCCCGCGATATCTACATCAAAGAATGCAGCCAGTTATTGCGGATTGAAGAGAAACTCCTGGTATCGGAAGTAGCCAAGCTGCGGGAGGCGCAGGCCGGCAAGGAAAACAAACCGGCAAGTGCGGCGCCCACCCCCGACTTCCCACCCACCATGATTCCCGGCGAAGTTCCCCCACCCGCTGCCGGGCAGCCGGACGGATACCAGTCACTCATCCCCCAGGAAGGAAAAGAGGGACAGGAGTTCTACAAATATGAACGGCTCATTATTCAGATGGTGGTGCGTTATGGAGAGAAGGTACTGTTCTTTGCCCCCGACGAATCGGGTAATGAAGTACCTGTAACGGTTACCGAGTACATCCTGAACGACTTAAAAGAAGATGAGTTAGCCTTCCACAACCCCTTGCACCGCCGCATCCTGAAAGAAGCCGCCGAACAAATCAAGCATGCCGGGTTTACCGCCGAGCGCTATTTCATTGCTCATCCCGACCCGGCTATCAGTACCGCCGCCACCGAACTGGTAAGCGACCGCTACCAGCTCAGCAAAATCCACTCCAAAAGCCAGAAGATACAGACTGACGAAGAGCGACTATTCGAGCTGGTTCCGGCATTGATGGTTAACTTCAAATACGCCATCGTATCCGAAGAGTTAAAGCACACCCTGCGTAGCCTGCAAAATCCGGCTATGGCAAGCAACATGGAGTTGTGCAACGCTACCATGCAGCGTTACAGCGAACTCAGGGAAATACAAGGATTATTGGCAAAAAAATTGGGCGACCGGGTGGTGCTTCGGTAAGCCTACGCGTGTTTGATGAGATTCATGAACTCTTCCCGGGTTTTAGCCTGGTTAAAGGCACCGGTAAAGTCGGACGTAGTGGTTACGGAATTTTGTTTTTCCACGCCGCGCATCTGCATGCACATGTGTTTGGCTTCTACCACTACCATAACACCCAACGGGTTTAAGGTTTGCTGGATGCATTCTTTAATCTGCAGCGTCATACGTTCCTGCACCTGTAAGCGGTGCGCAAAGATATCGACCACCCGGCAAATCTTGCTCAGGCCGGTAATGTAGCCGTTAGGAATATACGCTACGTGAGCCTGCCCGTAGAAAGGAAGCATGTGGTGCTCACACAAAGAAAAGAAATCGATATTTTTTACAATCACCATCTGGCTGTATTCTTCTTTGAACTTAGCCGATGAAAGCACTTCGTTGGGGTCGATGCGATACCCCTGCGTTAACGACAGCATGGCTTTTGCCACCCGTTCAGGGGTTTTCAGCAACCCTTCGCGCTGCTCATCTTCACCTAATAAGGTAATAATACTACGGTAATGGTCTTTCAGCCCCTCCAGTTGAGCGGGTTCAAAATCTTCTTTCTCCAGCATGGTATTCTTATAAGGTGATATTGATTTGTGCTTTAACTATGGAAACTTCTTTGAATGAACCGGTGCCTTTGAGCTTGCGCAACATGGCATCCGCCTCTTCAATGCTCCGGAAGTCGCCCACCTGGCAAAGCCAACGGGGAGAAGTGAATGAAGTGTATATCTTCATTTCCGGGAAATACTCTTTCACGCGGCCGGCTACTCCGTATGCCTCGTTGCGCGCATTGCGGGAGTTATTACCGGCATACACCTGTACGCGGTAACCTGCTGCCTTGATTACTCTGGGCTCATCGGTAGATGTTGCTTCTTGTCCCAACAATGCACTGACGGCCGGGTCCTGGTAAACAGTTACCTTTCCCTGTCCGGGCATCTCGCGCTCCAGACTCTTTACAATGTTCTGTCCCTGCACTCCGGTAAAGACAAACAACAACACAAACAAACCTACTATTCTCATACGTGAAAGGATGAATTAAAATGAGTTGATAAGCCACAGGCTACCGGTATAAACAACCGGCAAGCCTGTAACTCTATCAATGCTTATGCAAATGCGTCGATGATGCCTTTGAAATCGGCTACCTTCAGGGCGGCGCCACCAATCAAACCACCATCTACGTCGGGGTTAGCAAACAGTTCCTTGGCGTTAGAAGCCTTGCAGCTACCACCGTACAGGATAGAAGTATTGTCGGCAATTTCCTGACCGTACTTAGCTACGATAGTAGAGCGGATGTAGGCGTGGATTTCCTGTGCCTGGTCGGCAGTAGCGGTTTTACCTGTACCGATAGCCCAAACGGGTTCGTAAGCCAGTACAATCTTAGCGAAATCTTCGGCCGAAAGGCTGAATACTGAATCCAGCTGGGCAAATACTACTTCGTTTTGCTTGCCGGCTTCTCTTTCTTCCAACACTTCACCTATACAGAAAATCGGGGTAAGGCCGTTAGCCAAAGCCAATTTTGTTTTTTCGCGCAGGATTTCTACGGTTTCGCCATAGTAAGCACGACGTTCAGAGTGTCCCAGGATTACGTATTTAGCGCCGGTAGAAGCTACCATAGCAGCCGATACTTCGCCGGTATAAGCACCCGATTCTTTGTCGGCGCAGTTCTCGGCACCCACACCAATCTTAGCAGGGTTTACCAACGGAGTGACAGAAGCCAGGTGGATAAACGGAGTACAGATTACTACATCACAGTTTTGTGTTTCGTAAGCCAATGCTTCGTTCAACTCTTTTGCCAAGGCAATGCCTTCTTGAAGCGTATTGTTCATCTTCCAGTTTCCGGCAACAATGTTCTTTCTCATTTTTTATCTATTTAAAGGGTTAATAGTTATTTTATCTCTTCTTGTTTCTTTTTCCGTCGTTTTACCACCAACATATCCAGCCCGAATACAAGTAGCAAAGGAATGGCAAACCACAGCAGGGTGTATCCAACGGTATATTTATCGTTCACCTGTTTTTGTTGTCCCAACGGCAGGTCTTCCAGTTTGCCCGACAGGGCATACTCGTCGGGCAGGTCCGAATCGCTCCATTTGTTAAGTACGGTACCGTTCTTAATCAGTATCAGTCCCGGGTTCGACCGTATCATGGTCTTCAACGTAATATCATCCGTCAGGCAGAAAGGATATTCGGCACCGGTTTTGTCCCGCCACAGCTCAATGGCATCTTCGGGTGAGGAAGTCAGACTGTAAAAACCATATCCGTGCTCCTTCGCATAATCGTATATCTCGTTTATCAGGTCGATATCGCTGTCGTCCGCCTCTTCTATCCGGTGAGCCACCAACAGGAACGTATATCCCGGGTTAGCCAATACTTCTTCGGTTATATCTTCCCCGGTAACCACATCCATCATGGAGAAATCGTGAATGGGCGGTTCGTACCCTTTCTCCTTTACAATGGTATGGGTATCTACAAAGGTCCATGTACTATCGGGGTAGTTCTCCAGCGTAAACTCTTCCTTCTTACCATTCTTCTCAAGAACAAATATGCTCTCGTACTGCGTGGGCTTCATCCCTTCCGGAATGCTCATTCCCTCCGGAATACTTGCTCCTATTTTATAAGGCCGAAAGTCCAGTATCGGCAATTTGTTCAAACAATAAATAGAAAGGGCAGCTGCAAAAAACAGGGTGTACAATGAAATCAACCACTCCGATTTCGGGGAAACAAACTGTATTATATACGAACGTCCTCTGAACACGGAAATGGCAGCCGTCAGCAACACTACATTCTTCCAGAAAGTCTCCCAGTTGGTAAGCACCCAGGCATCTCCGAAGCATCCGCAATCTGATACCGGATTCACCACGGCTAAGTACAAAGTCAGCGGTATCATGAAGACCATCAGTAACAAGGACAACCACGAAGCGGTTACCCTGCGAATACCAAAAAACAGGCAAACACCTACAAAGAACTCAACAACGGGCAGCGCCATTGCACCAAGTAGCGGAAAGAAAGAAGGAAACCAGGAAGCCACTCCAAATGCCGACAGGTAATCCTGAATTTTGTACTGGAAACCCAGAGGGTCTACAACCTTCACGAACCCGGAGAATATAAAGGCAGCAGCTATCAGAAACCGGCATATATTCACCCACACCGTCAGCACCATATGTACGTTCTTATCCTTCAAACTCTATTTTAATCAGTCCAAATACGGCGTAATTAATCATATCCATGTAATTGGCATCCACTCCTTCTGATACCAGAGTATTACCGGACAAGACTTCAATCTGCTTGGTGCGGTATATCTTCATCAGAATCAGGTCGGTATATGAGCTGATACGCATACTGCGCCACGCCTCATCATAATCGTGATTCTTAGCCAACATCAGTTCCAGCGATTCTTTGGCATACTTGTCATAATACGCCAAAGCCTCTTCATTGCTGATGTCCGCCAACTCGGCATATCCCAACTGCAATTGAATCAACCCCACAATCCCGTAATTAACAATGGCAATAAACTCCGAGCGAATTCCTTCGTCCACCAGCGTTACTCCCTTCGTTTCAATACTACGAATGCGGTTGGCTTTAATAAATATCTGGTCGGTAACCGAAGCCGGGCGAAGAATACGCCACGCAGGGCCGTAATCGTGCAGCTTCTTGGAGAATAGGTCACGGCAAACAGCTATGACATGTTCAAATTGTTGCTTGGTATCTTTCATTTCCTTACAAATAGACCGCAAAGGTAACAATATTTAAAGAAAAAAGAAAAAGGGGTACTCTAAATTATATTAAAGCACCCCTCTCACAGCAATTATGTATTGTATTTAAGAACAACGTAATACTTGTCCCAAGCGCAAAGTTGTTTTCCGTGTTATACGATTCAGTTTACAAAGGCGGTCGATAGAAACACCTCGCTGAGAAGCAATTTTCGAGAGTGTATCTCCACTCTTCACCTTGTGGTACCGGATAGCAGGTGCATCGCCGTCATCATCACCCGAATCATGCGAGCCGGCTAAGTTACGTTCGTATCCTTTCACCTTCCGGAAGGTATATGTATCTGCTACGATATCTTGTTTCTCAAAATCAAACAAATAAGCCGGATTAATGGCAATACCCAGGAAGCGGGTTTCAAAGTGCAAGTGTGAACCGGTAGAACGGCCGGTGTTACCACCCAGTCCGATAATCTCACCCGCTTTCACCAACTGATTCTCTACCACCACTTGTTTAGATAAGTGTCCGTATACGGTTTCCAAACCGTTATCGTGGCGAATCACCACATATTTACCATATCCTCTGCGTTCAAAGCTCACAATACGTACCTTCCCATCAAAAGCAGATACAATGGTATCACCAATGTTTACTTTCAAGTCGAGGCCGTTGTGCATTCTTCTCCAACGGGGACCAAACGGTGAAGTGATACGCGTACTGGGAGTAGGCATGCAGAAGCCTGTCATGTCGATGGCATATGATTCAGGAATCACAGCATCTTTTCCATACGCATGTACATATTGGTTATTCCAGTTGGGATATAAACTGAATGCCGGATAAGCAGATTGCTCGGCACGGATTTGCTTTTGTAAAGCTAATGAGTCTACTGTTCTCAATTTCTTGTCGATGGGGGCCTGACGAGCAATCAAATCCTGAGAGAAAGAACTCAGGCTGATTAACGCCATTCCGGCAGCCAAGACTATTTTCACGCCTTTGAAATTCATTCGTGTTGTCAGATTCTTTTAATATTCGTCGTTAGCATACAGGTACTCAAACGTACAAGGCTTGTAATCGAATATTTCTTCGGGGTTAAAAAATCGGTTTAATTCCACAGCGGCAGATTCGGGGGAATCGGAAGCATGCACTATGTTTTCCTGATAGCTCACGCTGTAATCTCCACGAATTGTCCCGGGTGCAGCCAGACGACCGTTGGTTGGACCGGCTAAAGTCCGAACGGTTTGGATAGCATCCACTCCTTCAAAACAACATACAATGACAGGGGCTGTCATCATAGAATCTTTTACGCGTTGAAAAAAGGGTTTACTGCTCAGGTGGGAATAATGTTCACTCAATAATTCGTCTGTCAACCATACCATCTTCATACCGGCTAACCATAATCCTTTGCGCTCAAAGCGACGGATTATCTCACCAATCAAAGAACGTTGAATGGTACATGGCTTCAAAATAACCAATGTTTTTTCAATCATGTGACAGCAATTTTCTATGTGTTAAACACTATTTTTAATACAAAATTCTCCCAAAGATAGTATTTCCCTCCAAGAATAAGGACATTTACTTAACGTTTTTTCATAACGCCACGTCTACGAGCAAAGAACAAATAAAACTAAGTGCTTATAAATAAGGAAGATAGAAACAAACATGTTTTACAACACAAAACTGAAAACAAACTGCATGTTTAACCATTCTTTAGCTGATGGATGCCCAATTCACATTCGTTTTCCGAAGTGCTTTCAGTTGCCTCCACAACACTTCATTTTCTGCTGCGGTGGCATCCGGATCAGCATCGACTACCTTTTGCGCCACCTCGCGTACATATTGTAACAACTGTCCGTCACGGGCTATGTCGGCAATTTTCAAGTCGAACGCAATGCCGCTTTGTTGGGTTCCTTCCAAATCACCGGGACCCCGCAGCTTCAAATCGGCTTCGGCAATCTCGAATCCGTCGTTGGTACGCACCATAATTTCCAGACGCTTCCGGGTTTCCTCGGTTAATTTGTAGGAGGTAACCAGGATACAATACGACTGATCGGCTCCACGCCCTACCCGTCCGCGAAGTTGATGCAACTGCGACAGCCCGAAACGCTCGGCATTTTCAATCACCATCACCGAAGCATTGGGCACGTTTACCCCTACTTCTATCACCGTAGTAGCTACCATAATCTGCGCTTCGCCTGAGACAAACACTTTCATCTGCTCGTCTTTCTCGGCAGGTTTCATCTTTCCATGTACCTTGCACACCTTGCAATCAGGGAACTCAGCGCAGATTTGCAGGAATCCTTCTTCCAGGTTTTTCAGGTCAATCTTCTCGCTTTCCTTAATTAAGGGATACACAATATACACCTGCCGCCCTTCGGTAATTTGCTTGCGGATAGCCTGATACAAACTCTCCCGCCGGTTATCAAACTGGTGCAGGGTAGCAATAGGCTTTCTGCCGGGAGGCAGCTCGTCAATGACCGAAACATCCAAATCGCCGTACAAAGTCATAGCCAGGGTACGCGGGATGGGTGTTGCCGTCATCACCAACACATGCGGAGGTTGTACATTCTTGCTCCACAAACGGGCACGTTGAGCTACGCCAAAGCGGTGCTGTTCGTCAATCACCACAAAGCCTAAGGAAGCAAAGTTTACGGTATCTTCTATCACCGCATGCGTGCCTATTAATATATGTATGTCGCCGTTCAGTAATCCTGTATGGATAGCTTCCCGTTTCTTTCCTTTCACCGAACCGGCAAGTAACTCCACCCGTACATTCAACCCAAACAGCAATTCGCGGATGGTTTCAAAGTGCTGGTTAGCCAATATCTCCGTGGGTGCCATCAGGCAAGCCTGATATCCGTTATCTATTGCAATAAGCATGCTCATCAGTGCCACCAGGGTCTTTCCGCTGCCCACATCGCCCTGCAGCAAACGGTTCATCTGCCGTCCGCAGCCCATATCCTGCCGGATTTCTTTCAGCACCCGCTTCTGGGCACCTGTCAGTTCAAAAGGAAGATTATTGAAATAGAAAGAATTGAAGGCCTCGCCTACCGTGCCAAACACATACCCCCTGTATTTCCGCTGCCGGTCTTTGGCGTAGCGCAGGATATTGAGTTGCACATAAAACAGTTCCTCAAACTTCAGGCGGTACTGTGCTTTGCGCAACAAATCGGCATTCCCGGGAAAATGGATATTCCGCAACGCTTCTGTAAGCGACATCAAATGGTATTCGTGAAGAATTCGGGGAGAGAGCGTTTCGGGCATAGGTTCCTGAAGCAATCCCACCACCGTTGCCATCATTTTGGCAATAGCCTGGGAGTTGAGTGAGCTACGCTTCATCTTCTCGGTGGTATTGTAGTAGGGCTGCAAGCCCAATGCGGTCAGTTTCAGTTCGCCCGGTTTGTCTATATCGGGATGCGCCACATTGATGCGTCCGCCAAATACCGTTGGTTTACCAAATACAATATACTCTTCGTGCAGTTTATACTTACCTATTACGTACTTGATGCCCTGGAACCAAATCAGGTCTACCACCCCCGTACCATCCGAGAAGTGGGCTATCAATCGCCGCTGTCTGCCCTCGCCTTGTGTTTCGAAACCCAGGATGGCCCCTTTCAACTGGATATAAGGCATGCTACCATCTATCTCCTGGATGTAATAGATGCGACTGCGGTCTACATATTTATAAGGGAAATAATAAAGTAAATCGTGAAGGGTATGGATGTCGAGTTCTTTGGAAAGGGTAGCTGCCCGTTGCGGACCCACACCCGACAGATATTTTATATCGCGTGTAGTTAAATCGAACATGACAGCAAAGCACTTCCTATTTTCAGGTCGAAAGGAGTGGTTATTTTTATGTTTTCGCGGTTGCCTTCGGTGAGATGCACCGGTACTCCCAACGACTCTACCACCGATGCATCATCGGTAAACGCAGTCGAATAAGACTGTCCGTAAGCACGTTTCAGCAAAGAGGCCTGGAATACCTGCGGAGTTTGCACCAATTTATAGCGGTTCCGGTCTACGGTCTCACTGCCGGTCTCCGTGAGGTGACGCACGGTTTCTACTACATCTACCACCGGTACCACGGCCTTTTCGTTCACCGCCAGCTGGAAGCAACGTTCAATAACTTCCGCAGATACAAAAGGGCGTACCCCATCGTGTACAGCCACTAAAGTTTCCTCCGGTACACCCGCCAATCCGTTTAGTACTGAATGGAAGCGGGTCTCTCCTCCGTCGGCAATAGCATGCTCAAGGGTAAACCGGTGTTCCCGGCACAACTCCCTCCAGTACGCCTGTTGCTCCCGGGGAAGCACCAATATCAGCCGGATGGCAGCATCACACCGCCGGAAGGCTTCGAGCGTATGCATCAATACCGGCTTGCCGCCAATAGGAAGAAACTGCTTCGGCAGTTCACTTCCCATCCGCAGTCCTTTCCCTCCGGCAACAATCAATGCAACTCTTTCCATCCCGGAATTAGTCTCTCACGCACATGGCTTCTCTCAGTTCAGCCACTTTCTCTTTGCCTTCAAGCAGTTCAACAATAGCCAGTGCAAACTTCATTGCACCGCCCGGCCCCATCGAAGTGATGATATTACCATCGCGCACAACCAACTCGTCTACACACTCGGCACCTTCCAAATATTGTTCAAAGCTTGGATAGCAGGTTGCTTTCTTTCCTTTCAGCAGGCCTAGTTTGCCCAATACCATCGGAGCCGCACATATGGCAGCAATGGGTTTATCTTTTGCTGCAAACGACAACAACAGTTTGCGCAACCCGGCATGTTTATCGAGTGTAGCAGCACCCGGCATACCACCGGGAAGCAGCAGTATATCTGCATCTACAAAATCACAGTTTTCAAACAAGCTGTCGCACAACACCGAAATGTCATGTGCACCTACTACAATCTCACCTCCTGTTACAGACACCATGACTACATCCAGCGCAGCACGTCTCAATGTATCAATTGCCGTAAAGGCTTCAATTTCTTCAAACCCGTCTGCAAAAAAAGCATAAATCGTTCCCATAATCTTTTAGAAATTGGTTTATATATGATTAAATACTATCTCAGTTTAAAGTTATACGTAATGGTTCCCGCTTGGTTGTTTACACCATCTACCGTATTGAACCGGGCTTTCCTGGCAGCGTCTTCGGCTGCTTTCCGCAACGAAGTACTAACGGTATTGGTACGCCGGTCTATCGCCGTAGAGATAACCTGACCTGCAGGATTCACCGTAATAGCTACTACCACCGTCCCTTCTTCCTGTACATTATACGCCGGACGTGGTAACCCGCCTTCGCCTAAAGAACGCCCGCTAAGGTTAAAATTACCGTAACCTCCCACGCCACTCATGGCTCCGGTCGACGAATTGCCGGTAGGCACGCCTTGCGTTCCCGTTCCACTGCCGGTAGTACCTTTGCTTCCTTCCATCTGGGCTCCTTTACCAAAAGCGCCCGATACCCGTTTGGCAGCAGCCTCGGCAGCGGCTTTCCGTTCGCGCTCCGCCTGTTCTTCGGCCAATCGTTGAGCTTCCGCCCGCTTTTCAGCTTCTGTCTTTTCCGGTTTCTTTACTTCCACCGGTTTTTTCACTTCCGGTTTCTTGGCTTCCGTCTTCGGCTTCAGCGTAACGGTTTCTTCTTCGGCCTGTGTAATCAGGTCTTGTTCGCTTATCTCTTCGGTTTGTGCCTCCGCAGCAGCCGAAGCCGCTTCGGGCAACAAATCGACTTCCGTCATGGTGGCGGGATCAAACATTCCCTCCGCCATATCTGTATTGCCCAGCATAACCGGCACTCCACCGGCCTCATCGTTGGGCGGGGTTACCGTAATGGTTATCAGAATCAAAAGAGCAACCACCGCCAGATGCACCAGTAGTGCTCCCAGCATCCCGATGTATTCACCCTTTTTCTCTTTATTCATCATTTACTTACTTCCGGCGGGCGGGTAGCCAACACCATTTTAAAATGATTCTCGTTTGCAATATTCAGTACCCGTATTATCTCCCGGTAAGGAACCAGTTCATCGGCATATAAGGCTACGAACATCTCGGGCTCGCGGTCGGCACAACTTTGCAGGAACGGAGTCAGCTCATCCAACGACAAGGCACGCTCCTTTTCATTCCCGAAAGCCGCATAGTAATTCAAATCCTTATCAATAATAACCCGTGTCAACGGTTTAGCCGAAGTTTGCTGCTTTCCTTGTGGAAGCAACACTTTGATGGCATTGGGTGATACCACGGTAGAGGTTATCATAAAGAAGATAAGCAGCAGGAAGATGACGTCGGTCATCGAAGCCATGCTGAACTCGGGCGATATTTTACTTCTTCGTTTTAAAGTCACTTTTTTAGTGATTAGGGGTTAGTGATTAGTGATTCACTTATTATTTCTTTGCCGGTTCGTTGAGCAAGTCCATGAAGTCCATGGTGCGCAACTCCATTTTATTCACAACACGGTCTACCAGCATCACTAAGTAGTTATAGGCAAACATGGCAATGATACCCACAATCAAACCACCTACAGTAGTAATCATGGCTTCGTAGATACCACCCGACAGCAACGTTATATCGATATTACCGCTACCGGCATTCGCCATTTCGTAGAAAGCCCGCACCATACCGGTTACCGTTCCCAGGAATCCGAGCATCGGTGCACCTCCGGCAATGGTTGCCATAACGGGCAAACCTTTTTCCAGCTTCGCCACTTCAATGTTACCTACATTCTCGATAGCTACCTGTACATCGTTTACCGGACGCCCCAGGCGACTGATGCCTTTCTCAATCATGCGCGCCGAAGGAGTATTAACCGTGCGGCAATACTGAATAGCTGCTTTGATTTCGCCGGCGTGTATGTAGTCTTTAATCTTTTCCATGAACATGGGGTCTTCCCGGTTGGCTTTACGGATGGTATACATCCGCTCAAACAAGATGTAGAAACATCCCACCGACAATACCGCCAACACAATCATAATCCAACCGCCCTTTACGGCCATATCAAGCATATTCATTTCCGGAGCACTTACCGGAGTCAGCACCGGATTGGCAGTTGCCAACGAATCGGCCAGGCTACCGGCCACCTGTGCCCATAACATTACTACATTCATTACCGCAGACAGTTTTTATATTCCCGGATGGTACGTTCCAGTCCCAGGTACAGCGCATCACTAATCAACGCGTGCCCGATAGAAACCTCGTCCAGCCACGGAATGTTCTTATAAAAATAATTCAGGTTCACCAAACTCAGGTCGTGCCCGGCATTTAAGCCCAATCCTAACTTACGCGCCACCTGGGCAGCTTTCAGATAGGGTTCAATAGCCACCTCCGGGTTTTTCACATAATCTGCCGCATACGGTTCGGTATACAGTTCCACCCGGTCGGCTCCGGCTTTGGCGGCATACTCCACCATCTCTATATCGGGAGCCACAAATACGGAAGTACGGATACCGGCAGCCTTAAACTGATCGAGCACCTCGGTCAGGAACGCCATGTTCGATTTGGTATCCCATCCTGAGTTGGAAGTTATTTGTGAAGGCGCGTCGGGCACCAACGTTACCTGATGAGGTTTTACCTTTAATACCAGGTCCATAAATTCCGAATCGGGGTATCCTTCGATATTAAACTCGGTGCGCAACAACGGACGAAGCTCGTACACATCGGCACGGCGTATGTGGCGTTCGTCGGGACGCGGGTGTACCGTAATCCCGTCAGCACCAAAGTTTTCACAATCCAGCGCTACCTTTACCACATTCGGAACATCGTTCCCGCGGGCATTGCGCAGGGTAGCAATTTTGTTTATATTTACACTTAATTGGGTCATGGTTTATTCTCTCTTTTCTGCAAAAATACAAATATTAGCGACATGATAACAGCTATACAGAAAAAAAATCCCAATTTTGCGGTATATATAATAATGCCTTGTATGAAATTTGCCATCTTCGGAAACACCTTCCAACCCAAGAAGTCGTCGCATGTGGAAACCCTGTTCGGGATTCTGGAAAAGCATGGCGCCGAAATGTTTATTGACAGTGATTTCTACCAATTCCTGGTTACCGACCTGGGACTGGACATCCACCCTACCGGACTATTCGAGGGTGCGGAGTTCACCGCCGATATGGTAATCAGCGTAGGGGGCGACGGTACATTCCTGAAAGCTGCCAACAAAGTTGGTAACAAAGGCATTCCCATTCTGGGTATTAACACCGGCCGTTTGGGCTTTCTGGCAGATATTTCTCCGGAAGAGATTGAAAGCACCCTGAACGAGATACATACCGGACAGTTCAGTGTAGAGGAACGCAGTGTATTGCAACTCATTTGCGAAGGTACTACACTGGATATTCAGCCGTATGCCCTCAATGAAATTGCCGTATTGAAGCGGGATACTTCGTCCATGATTAGCATACAGACTGCCATTAACGGAGCCTATCTTACCACCTACCAGGCGGACGGACTGGTAATTGCCACCCCCACAGGTTCTACTGCTTACTCGCTTAGTGTGGGAGGTCCTATTATTGTGCCTCACTCGGGCACCATTGCCATTACTCCGGTAGCCCCGCATAGCCTCAACGTACGTCCCATTGTGATTCGTGACGACTGGGAGATTACGCTCGATGTAGAGAGCCGCAGCCACAACTTTCTGATAGCGATTGACGGATATAGTGAAACCTGCGAGGAGGGTACCCGCCTCACCATCCGCAAAGCGCCTTATGCCGTGAAGGTAGTGAAACGATACAACCATATTTTCTTCGACACCCTGCGCAGCAAGATGATGTGGGGAGCCGATAAACGAGGATAACTCCTCCTCCTATTAATAAAAACGCCGCTGTCCGTACTATCCGGACAGCGGCGTTTTTATCATAGCGACCTACTTACTTACGCAAGCACTCGTAGAACTCAATCTCTACGATACGCAACTCACCATTTACCTGATCGCCGTTGGGGGCTTTGAACAAATCGAGTTCCTGGTTTTTGCCTTCTTCCGACAGTTCAACCACTTGCCCGAAAGCTTCTTGCTCCAACGCGCTACCTGTTAATTGCACGGTTACCTCACGACCTTGTACCGATTTTAGCGGCAAGGTTACATAACCCAGGCTCTTGGGTGTTTCGTCTTTGTACACCAATTGTCCGTCTACACGAATCTCCAATGGGTAGGAGCGCATGCGCCAACCGGTTAGCTTCACCACCACTTCGTCCAGATTGGCTGTACGTTCCAGGGTGTATTTAATCCAGGCGGTAGCCAACTTTCCATCGTTTTTCCACTCGCTCAACTCGTTGTCGTCATAACTATTCACGGCGGTAGACGCGTTTGAACCAGCGGTTACGGCAGCTACGGCTACCGGGATGCGACTTACTTCGTACGAGGGTTCAAAAGATGTTTCGCCTCTGCTCAGGTTACACGGAAGATTCGCTTCGGCAAACGATTCAGATAATCCACCTACTGTTTCTACCGGTTTGGAAGTCCACTCCACCGTAGCAGGGGTTAATCCTTCGGCCGTTGCGGTAAGGCGGATGGTACCGGCTTGTGTTGTGGTACGCACCAATGCGCGGTTTACCCCACACTCTACCGGAAACGATCGTGCCAAAATGTAGTTATCCTTGCCTTGCGCAATACCTCCGCGCCAGTCGGCAGGTCCTTGCAGGTCGTAGTTCACCAGGTTGTTTGCCAGCGGACAGCGACGGCCGTCTTTGTCTACCACTTCTATTTCCACCAATGCCATGTCGGCGCCATCGGCCAAAACCCCTTCCTGTCCTACAATCATCTTCATTCGCAAAGCCACAGGCTCTCCGGCAGTTTCAATCACATCACTGCTCAGCACTTTGCCGTTGGTATCGTACGTTACCGCTTTGATGGTTCCCGCCTGCCAGGCTATGTTATCAAAGGTATAAAGGAATTCACTGCTCTTCGCACCGAAACCTTTAGACTGTCCGTTGACAAACAGTTCCACCCGGTCGCCACAACTGCTGGCTACATAGACAGGTTTCACCACGGTGTCGGTATAATTCCAATGACCGATGATGTGTGTATGCGATACTTCATTATCCACCCATCCGTCCCACATTACCTGGTGTACAAAGAAACCGTCTTTCTCAATACGCATGGCATCTACCACGCCGCTACGACGGTAATTCTCCTCACCCCGGCAATGCGTGTTACTGTCCGAGAAGATAATCTTGGCACCCCCGCTGCTCACCCGTTTGCCGGTTCCGGGACGCTCGCGCCAGTAATCGTACCAACGCACAATATTCTCAATGGCGTGTGAGTCGCGATTGCGGTTATAATCGCTGGCATTGGCATTACGGTACAGCGGACCGTCGCCATCGCGGTGATAGGGATAGGAGTAATTATCCCAATACTTACGCAAACCTTCGTCACGTGAATATTCGGTAGCCCACATCGGATGGCGGGCGCTTTTATTAATGTATAGCATCTCACCCCCATACTCGGCAATCTTGCTATCGAGCATTTCACGACTGCCGATGGCACGTCCGCCACGCGGGTCGTATTGGTTACGGATGTCAATCATCTGCTGCATGTGCTCTTCGCTGATGCTTTCGTTACCCGATTCGTAGAAAATGATACTCGGGTTGTTACGGTTGTAGATAATGGCATCACGCATTACAGCCAGGCGGTGCTCCCACTGGCGACCTTCCACATCCTTCTCGGCATCACCGGCAGGCATGGCTTGAATCAACCCTACACGGTCGCACGATTCCACATCCTGTTTCCACGGGGTGATGTGCATCCAGCGCACCAGGTTACCGTTGCTTTCTACCTGCAGGCGGTTGGAGTAATCGCTGATACGCGGAGCTACCGACATACCTACACCCGGCCACTCGTTGCTGGTACGTTGCGCATACCCTTTGAGCTGTAATACCCGGTCGTTGAGCCAGAACATACCGTTGGCAAAACGTGTTTTGCGGAATCCGGTACGGGTAGTCACGGTGTCTGCCACTTTACCATCTACCTTCAAAGAAGTTTCCACCTTATATAAATAGCCGTATCCCCAACTCCAGAAGTGTACATCCTTCAAGGGTGTCATGGCTTTGAGCACCTTTACCTCGCCGGGCAATATAACCATCTCGTCGCCGTTGCAGGTGGCAACCTGCTTGCCGTCCAGGTCGTAGATAGCCGCCTGTAACTGCACTTTCTTGGCCTTGGTATATTCGTTCTTCACTTCCGCTTCCATATGCACGTCGGCAGTTTTGGAGCGTACAGCCATGTTATCGGCATATACGTACACACCGGTAGTACCCAGGTTGGTATACAACGGAAGGGTTTGGTACACCTTATCGGTAATGTGCAGACGAACATTCTTGGGAATACCGCCGTAGTTGGCATTGAAATTCCGGTTGTTCCACTGGAAAGTCGAGCCGGTTGACTTTTCTTTATAATCCCAGTCATTATCAATACGCACGGCCAACACATTTTCTTTTTTACCGAAGTAGAGATACGGAGTAAGGTCGAACCCGATGGCAGTAATCCCGTTCTCGTGAATACCCAGCGAGTGACCGTTGATAAAGAACTCGCCTGCCTGACGAATACCTTCAAACTCTACAAATACTTTCTTATCTTTCAGCGAAACAGGCAGGGTAAAGTGCTTGCGATACCAGGAGATACCCGTGGTATGTTCTTTGATTTCCACCTTGAAGGCATCGTCTTCGTTGAAGGCGCGCGGCAAAGTAATTTTCTTCCAGCCGGCATCGTCCGCCTCATTTTTTTCCAATCCGGGCGCGTCGCCTACATAGAGCAGCCAGCCGGGGTTAAAGTTGTACTTCCGGGCAGGAGCCTCGCCGGCATACACCGCAGACAGGCAGCTTCCCAATAAGAAGAGCAAGCATGCTCCTATTTGCAAAGGTCTTTTCATGTGATTACATTTTTACAGTTTTGTACTGCAAAAGTAGGCGGGTAAGGAGTTTCAACCCTGCATTATTGTGTATTTTTGATGTGTTATTGTCCACTCCATGCTTTTGCACGATTGTCCATAAAAAAGTGCGGCTCCCCTGGAGGGAGCCGCTCTCATTATCTATATAAAGCACTTTCTATTAGAGAGCACCTACAGTCTTCAAGTCTTCGTTGGTTTTACGAACAGCTTCGGCGCTTGCCTTGAACTTAGCCATTTCGTCGGCATTCAACGGAAGTTCAACGATTTTCTCGATACCGTTACGACCCAGGATTACAGGTACACCACAGCACAAGTCGTTTTCGCCGTATTCGCCTTCGAGGGCTACCGAGCAAGGAATCATCTTCATTTGGTTGTGCAAGATAGCTTCTACCACATAAGCTCCTGCTGCACCCGGTGCATACCAAGCCGAAGTTCCGAGCAAACCTGTCAATGTAGCGCCACCTACCATCGTAGATTTCACTACTTCTTCAATCTTTTCGGCCGACAGGAAGTTTGAGATAGGCAATCCTTTGTAAGTAGCAAAGCGAGCCAACGGAATCATGGTAGTATCACCGTGACCACCAATAACCATACCTTCTACTTCGTTGGCGTTGCAACCCAAAGCTTGTGACAAGAAATATTTGAAACGTGAGCTATCCAAAGCACCACCCATACCGATGATACGGTTTTTGGGCAAGCCAAGCGATTTGAGCGACAAGTATGTCATAGTATCCATCGGGTTAGAGATAACAACGATGATGGCATTGGGCGAGTATTTCAATACGCTTTGAGCAACCGACTTCACGATACCGGCGTTTACGCCAATCAACTCTTCGCGAGTCATACCCGGCTTACGGGGAATACCCGAAGTGATTACCACTACGTCTGAGTTAGCAGTCTTTTCATAATCATTGGTACAACCTACCAGCGTAGTGTCGAAACCCAACAACTGAGCAGTCTGCATCATATCCATTGCTTTACCTTCCGATACGCCTTCTTTTACGTCGAGCATTACTACTTCGTCTGCTACTTCATTGAAAGCAAGTACATTTGCACATGTAGCACCTACGTTACCTGCGCCTACTACGGTTACTTTTGACATAATCTTTATTATTTAAAGTTGATAATTTATTCGTTGCATTTATGCGACCACAAAAGTAGTAACGATAATTCTTTTAAAGAAATTTTTCCATAATAATTTTAGTTAAAGAAACAACAGGTAATTTACCGAATGCAAAAGTATAGTATGCAGATACCCGCTTTTCAACAAATATGTGTATTTTTGCAACGTTTTATCAATATATAATGATGTACGTATGAACAAAAAAAGCCTGTTAATTATACTCGGGGTAGTGGTTATCATTGCCCTGGTGGGACTAACTTACTTACTTTTTACCGAAAAGAAAGCCAACCGCGAACTGGTAGAAGAGTTCAGACTGGATAAAGAAGACCTGGAAAACGAATATACCCGCTTTGCCCAACAATACGATGAGTTAAAAATGACGGTTTCAAACGATTCGCTGTCGGTACTCCTGGAACGGGAGCAACTCAAAACGCAACGCCTCCTGGAAGAACTGCGTACGGTAAAGAGCACCAATGCCTCGGAGATACGCCGCCTGAAGAATGAACTGGCCACCTTGCGCAAGGTGATGGTAGGCTACATCAACCAGATTGATTCGCTGAACCGTCTTACCACCCAGCAGAAACAGGTAATAGCCGAGGTTACCCAGAAGTTCAATGACGCCTCGCGCCAAATCAATACCCTGTCCGAAGAAAAGAAATCACTGGATAAAAAGGTAACCTTAGCCGCCCAACTGGATGCCACCAACGTATGGGTACAGCCACGTAACAAACGCGACAAGGATGCCAAGAAGGTAAAAGACGTGGTGAAGTTTGCCATTGGCTTCACCGTAACCAAGAACATTACCGCCACTACCGGCGAGCGTACGCTCTACGTACGCATTACCAAGCCCGATAACGACGTACTCACCAAGAATGCCGCCAACACATTCCCTTACGAGAACCGTACACTGGCATACTCCATTAAGAAATACATTGAGTACACCGGCGAGGAGCAAGCCGTTACCGTATTCTGGAATGTAGAGGAGTTTCTGTATGCCGGCGAGTACCGGGTAGATATTTTTGCCGACGGTACGTTGATTGGTTCCAAGAAGTTCGCGTTAGAATAATTCCCTCCATGAGCTAAAAACGTGATTTGATTCGCCATTCGCCATCTTTTTGGACTTACCTCACTGATTTACAAACAAATAATCGATGGCGAATCACTTTTTGATTCGCCATCGATTCACCATTTTAACATTGATTCGCCATTCTTCAGGAGATTCGCCACAGCAGCAGTAAGCCAATGGTGTCACAGTTCATCAGATGAAACCAACAGTTCATCAGCAAAACCGCTGGTTTCAAGGGCAAAACTGCCGGTTTCAAGAACAAGACCAGCAGTTCCGGCAAATGAAACTTTTAGTATCCGGGCTGGAACTAATTAGTTTCAAAGGATGGAACAAAAAGTTTCCGGACATGGAACAAAAAGTTTCGGGGTATGAAACTATTTGTTTCGGCTAATGAAACTACACTTAACTTACTACCTTATTATTACTACCCGGTTTAGTCCAACCGTATCGCCCTCTGAAAGAGTTTCTTATTAATCTTTTGCTAAAAAAACCAAAATATTTGCCTATGTTAATAAAACCCTCTACATTTGCATTGTTGTTTATGCAAGTATTCGCAAGGCAACAAATAAAAGAGACGAATGTTCAACCAACCATAGTTATTCGTTGTTCTTACAGTAATACCGTAGTTTCATACTAATTTACAAGACAGAATGAAGAAAACAATGCTCTTGTCCCTCTTGCTTTTGGGTACTGTTACGCTCTCCGCGCAACAACTACTCACCTTGGATAGTTGCCGCACATTGGCAATTGCCAACAACAAGGAGCTACTCATTAGTCAGGAGAAAATTAATGCGGCAACCCACCAACGCAAGGCGGCATTTACCAATTACCTGCCCAGTTTCAGCGCTGCCGGCACCTACATGCGCAATCAAAAAGAGATTTCGCTACTCAACAACGACCAGAAGAATGCTTTAGGCAGCATGGGTACACAGGTAAGCGGAGCCATGCAAAACGGGGTAACGCAACTGCTCTCCAACCATCCCGAGTTGATGAACAACCAACAATTCATGGCTATGTTACAGGCACTGAGCAACATCGACATTGCCTCGCCGCTCAACGCAGCCGGCAATTCCCTGGTAGATGCTTTGCGCACCGACACCCGCAATGTATACGCGGGAGCCCTCACGCTTACCCAACCGCTGTACATGGGCGGCAAGATACGGGCGTACAACAAAATTACCCAATATGCCGAGGAACTGGCACGCCAGCAACACGTTACCGGATTACAGGATGTTATCCTGAGTACCGACCAAGCTTATTGGCAGGTAGTGTCGCTCGTGGGTAAAAAACGGTTGGCTCAAAGTTACCTCCAACTGCTGCAAAAGTTGGAAAGCGATGTTGACAAAATGATTGCCGAAGGGGTAGCCACCAAAGCCGACGGCCTGTCGGTACGGGTAAAGGTAAACGAAGCCGAGATGACACTTACCAAAGTGGAAGACGGATTAAGCCTTTCAAAAATGTTGTTGTGCCAACTATGCGGCATCGAGTTAACAACTCCTATCTCACTTGCCGATGAGCATCTGGAAGATATTCCTTCCGCCACGCCCAATGCCACATTCAACCTGGATGCCGTGTACAACAACCGCCCGGAAGTGCGCAGCCTGGAACTGGCAACGAAGATATACGACCAAAAGGTGAATGTAACCCGTGCCGAACACCTGCCCACCCTGGCATTAACAGGTAATTACCTGGTTACCAACCCCTCCATGTACAACGGATTCGAAAACAAATTCCGCGGCATGTGGAACGTAGGCGTGGTAATGCAGGTACCCATCTGGCATTGGGGCGAAGGCCGGCACAAAGTAAAAGCTGCCAAGGCCGAAGCGCGCATCTCGCAATACCAGTTGGAGAGCGCTAAAGAAAAGATTGAGTTACAGGTTAACCAGGCGGCATTCAAGGTAAACGAAGCCGCCAAGAAGTTAGCCATGAGTACCAAAAATATGGAAAAGGCCGATGAGAACCTGCGGTATGCCCAACTGGGATTCGAGGAAGGGGTGATTGCCACCAGCAACGTATTGGAGGCACAAACCGCCTGGCTATCAGCACAATCGGAAAAGATTGATGCACAAATCGATGTGAAACTCACCGAGCTTTATTTGCAAAAGGCTGCGGGAACCATTAAATAAGTAAGATTATACATATATGAGCTCACAAAAATCACAAAACAGCAACATGCTACTGGCATTCCTCACCTTGTTGGGGGTTATTGCACTGGTGGCCATTGTAGGTTTCTTTATGCTCCGCAAAGGTCCGGAGCTGATTCAGGGACAGGCCGAGGTTACCGAGTACCGCGTATCGAGCAAGGTACCGGGACGTATCCTGGAATACCGCGTTAAGGAAGGACAAACGGTACAAGCGGGCGATACTCTCGCCATACTCGAAGCGCCCGATGTACTGGCCAAGATGGAGCAGGCACGTGCCGCCCAGGCGGCTGCGCAGGCGCAGAACGAAAAAGCCCTCAAGGGAGCCCGCAGCGAACAGATTCAGGCGGCTTACGAGATGTGGCAGAAGGCACAGGCGGGGGTATCCATTGCCGAGAAGTCGTACAAGCGGGTGAAGAACCTTGCCGACCAGGGTGTAATGTCGGCACAGAAGCTGGACGAGGCAACCGCCCAACGGGATGCCGCCGTAGCTACCGAGAAAGTTGCCAAAGCACAATACGACATGGCTAAGAATGGTGCCGAGCGGGAAGATAAACTGGCGGCAGCAGCTTTGGTAGATCGTGCCAAGGGTGCCGTAGCCGAAGTGGAATCGTACGTCAAGGAAACGGTACTCATTGCCCAAACAGGCGGCGAGGTATCCGAAGTTTTCCCCAAAGTGGGCGAACTGGTAGGTACCGGCGCACCTATTATGAACATTGCCATCCTGGACGATATGTGGACTACCTTCAATGTTCGTGAGGACTTGCTGAAAGACCTTACCATGGGGGCGGAGTTTGAAGCTTTTGTACCCGCACTGGATAACAAAACCATCCGCCTGAAGGTAAACTACCTGAAAGACCTGGGCACGTATGCCGCCTGGAAGGCCACCAAAACAACCGGACAATTTGACTTAAAGACATTCGAGGTACGCGCGCTCCCCGTAGAAAAAGTGGAAGGCCTGCGCCCCGGTATGTCGGTAATCATTAAGAAATAAAGCATGCACCGGCCATGAAGGAGAGAGTAAAGAAGCATACCGCCCTGGGCAATGTCATGAAACGGGAGTGCCGCCGACTCGTGTCGCGACCGCTGTACCTGTTCTGCATGGTCATTGCTCCGCTGTTCTGCTACGTGTTCTTCACAAGCATGATGGATGCGGGCCTGCCCACCAACCTGTCGGTGGGGGCAGTCGACCTGGACGATACGCCTACCTCGCGTAGCATCCTGCGTAACCTCGACTCGTTTGCCCAAACAGCCATTGTGGGGCATTACGGCAGTGTAGCCGAGGCGCGTACCGCCATGCAACGCGGAGAGATATACGGATTCTTCTACATCCCCGGCAACTTTGCGGCCGATGCACAAACCCAACAACAACCTAAACTGAGCTTCTACACGAACAACTCCTACCTCATTGCGGGGTCGTTGTTGTTCAAAGACATGAAAATGATGGGAGAACTGGCGGCCGGCTCGGCCGGTCGCTCAGTACTCTATGCCAAAGGGGCTACGGAAGACCAGGCGATGGCTTTCCTGCAACCCATCGTTATCGACACCCACGCGCTCAATAACCCTTGGCTCAACTACTCGGTGTACCTGTGCAACACGTTGGTGCCCGGTGTGCTGATGCTCATGATATTTATGGTGACCGTGTACTCCATCGGGGTAGAAATCAAGGAACGCACCGCGCGCGAATGGTTGCGCATGGGCAATAACTCCATCTACATTTCATTGGCAGGCAAGCTGCTGCCGCAAACGGTGGTGTTCTTCATCATGGGTATATTCTATAATGTATATCTCTACGGATTCCTGCATTTTCCGTGTAACAGCGGCATCTTCCCCATGATACTTGCCACCCTCTGCCTGGTACTTGCCTCGCAAAGTTGCGGCATTGTCATGATAGGCACCCTGCCCACCCTGCGTTTGGGACTTAGCTTTGCCTCATTGTGGGGC
The DNA here is from genome assembly GCA_031554285.1 of Bacteroides sp. Classification (GTDB taxonomy): domain Bacteria; phylum Bacteroidota; class Bacteroidia; order Bacteroidales; family Bacteroidaceae; genus Bacteroides. The sequence goes on along the minus strand of JAVBVL010000013.1, from coordinate 1,806 downwards.
GTTATCTCCTTCTCCATCTCGGGATTCTCGTTTCCGGTGATGGCCATGCACCCGGTGTTGCAAGCATTGAGCTGGCTATTCCCCCTGCGGCACTACTTCCTGATTTATGTAGACCAGGCGCTTAACGGGTACAGCATGGTGTACTCCTGGCCCAACTACCTGATGTTATTGGTGTTTATCTTCTTGCCTTTCTTCGTGGTAAACCGCCTGAAAGAGACATTGATTTACTATAAATACAAGCCGTAATGAAAGAGCATACATTCAAAAATCATATCCGGCAAGGCATAAACGACCTGTTTTACATCTGGAAACAGGAGTTCCGCACCACATTCCGCGACCAGGGAGTGCTTATCTTCTTTGTCATTGTACCGCTGGTGTACCCGCTGTTGTATGCTTTTATTTATACCAACGAGGTGGTACGCGAGGTACCCACGGTGGTGGTGGACCAGTCGCGCTCGGCACTGAGCCGGGAGTTCCTGCGTAAGGTAGACAGCACCCCCGACGTACGCATCGTATCGTATTGCAGTGATTTGGAAGAGGCCAAACTGGTGATGAAAGAGCGGGAAGCCTACGGAACCATTGTGATTCCTGCCGATTTCAGCAGCGACATTGCCCGCGGCAAGCAGACGCAGGTAAGCATTTATTGCGACATGAGTGGATTGCTGTACTACAAAGCCATCCTGATAGCTGCCACCAACGTATCGCTGGATATGAACCAGGACATCAAGATATCCCGCGCGGGTAATACTACCGACCGTCAGGACGAGATTACCGGTTACCCCATCGAATACGAAGACATTGCCATGTTCAACCCCGCCAACGGGTTTGCCTCCTTCCTGATACCCGGCGTACTTATGCTGCTTATCCAGCAAACCCTGCTGCTCGGCATCGGGCTATCGGCAGGAACGGCACGCGAAAACAACCGTTTCCGCGACCTGGTGCCCATTAACCGGCATTATCAGGGCACGCTACGTATCATCCTGGGCAAGGGACTGAGCTATTATATGGTGTACGCCCTTGTATCGGTGTACGTACTCTGCGTGGTACCCGCCCTGTTCAGCCTCAACCGGGTGGGACATCCGGCTACCTTATTGATGTTTATGCTGCCCTACCTGGCTGCCTGCATCTTCTTTTCCATGACGGCATCCATTGCCATCCGCAACCGCGAAACGTGTATGATGATTTTTGTGTTTACCTCGGTACCGCTCATTTTCATCTCGGGCATCTCGTGGCCGGGAGCAGCTATTCCCGACTTCTGGCGCTACTTCTCGTACATCTTCCCCAGTACTTTTGGGGTAAACGGATACGTACGCATCAACAGCATGGGAGCCGAACTTAACGAAGTAACCTTTGAATACCAGGCACTCTGGATACAAACCGGGTTCTACTTTATTACTACCTTCTTTGTATATCGTTGGCAGATACTCAGAAGCCGCCGGCATGCCATCAACCGTTACAAAGAACTAAAGGAGCGGTCGGCCCGGTAAAAAATCATAGAACAAGCACTCCATTGCCGTCGGTTTCAACCGACGGTCTGCGAAGCAGTTAAACCATCATTTATACCACTGCGGGTTTTAACCCCAGGCTTGATATAGCCTTGTAAATCAGAGCCTGGGGTTAAAACCCACAGCAGAAATTCGCTTCGCTCCAACCTATTAATCCGTCGGTTGAAACCGACGGCAATGGAGCGCTTATCCTACTGATTCCAACTATTTTAATCGCTCATTTGCATTATTTAACTTACTGATTGTATCTTCATTACGAATTATTCGTAGATTTGCGATATAACAATAATACTACGAATAT
>JAVBVL010000063.1:0-30270 GCA_031554285.1 Bacteroides sp. | reverse complement strand
TCTTTATTTGAATCTGCCTCACCAGCAAGCGCCTTCAACAGAAAGTTCGTAAAATAACCGTTTTTCATATCCGAACGTTCCAAAGAACTCTCATCGGTACGTGAAGACAAAAACAACATAATATTCTTGTCTTTGAAGGCGGATACTGATTGCTTATTTTGGGGCTTCGTTCGAAATGCTCCCGAGAAGCAAGCATCGGCAAATATGATTTTTCGTTTTGCTTTTGACTTGCTATATATTTTTTTTAAATCATTAAAGGTAATATACCCACCACCCGGACAATCGGTATCATACATACAGAATCCTTCTGAGAAACCATGTCCACTAAAATAAAAAAGAATCATATCATTGGATTTGGCTTGAGCGAATATGGTCTCCATCAATTTTAGCACTTTGGATTTGGTGGCCTTTTCATTAAGGAGAAGATACACTTTTGTCGCATTTTTTTTGCTATATAAATTCGCCATAGCGCTTGCATCGTATTGAGGTAACCTTAAAGCATCTATACATTTATAATCTGATATTCCAACAGAAATTAAATAGATAGACGATTGGTTGGATTCAGAAGCATATAAAAATCCTCCTATTAATGGGAAACTAAGGTATATGCATAGAATAATATATTTTGTGAGTGTTTTCATATTTATGTTACAAAAAAGATATAATGCCCGCACAAATATATCCACGAAATATTAAAAAACAAAACATTCTGTAAAAAATAAGTTATAAATTAAATAAGCCTCTCCTTTTTCTATAAAGCAAACTAAATTTACATGTAGAGGACATACCATTTATACTTATCGTACCGCCCCACTACATTACTTCCAATTCAAATTACAAGCAACCTAATAAAAAAACACACGCAACCTTGTGACAAAACAAAAAACCAAGCGACAAATGGGATATATATCAAATCAATTATTTATCTTTGTTAACTTAAACAGAAGTTAGCAACTAAAACAATAAAAGCAATGAAAGATTTCTTTAAGTTTACGCTTGCCACAATTGTAGGCATCATCCTATCAAGTATTGTATTATTTGTTATTGGAATTATTGCGTTGGCCGGCATGATGTCGTCATCGGACACTGAAACGATGGTGCGCAAAAACTCCATCGTACTGCTCGACCTGAACGGAGCGCTCATGGAACGCAGTCAGGACAACCCGTGGGAACAGTTCATGGGCGATGATTACAGTACATACGGGCTGGACGACATCCTCTCGTCTATCCAAAAAGCCAAAGAAAACGACGATATTAAAGGTATATACATCCAGGCAACCTCGTTGGGTGCCTCGGCTGCCGACCTGCAAGCCATCCGCAAAGCGTTATCGAACTTTAAAGAGAGCGGCAAATTTATTGTTGCGTACGCCGACCAGTACACGCAGGGGCTGTACTACCTCTCGAGCGTAGCCGACAAGGTGATACTGAACCCGAAAGGCGCCATTGAATGGCGAGGACTCTCTTCTACCCCGGTATTCTACAAGGATTTGTTAGGTAAATTGGGTGTCGAGGTGCAGGTATTCAAGGTAGGTACGTACAAATCGGCCGTTGAGCCGTTTATCGCTACCGAGATGAGTGCCGCCAACCGCGAACAGGTAACTCAGTTCATTGGCGATATTTGGGGACAGATGATTGACGGAGTGTCACAATCACGCAACGTATCGGCCGACTCACTGAATGCATTCGCCGACCGCATGGTGATGTTCTTCCCTGCCGAAGAGACTGTTAAAAACGGAATGGTAGACACGTTGATGTACAAAAATGATGTGCGCAACTACCTCAAATCGATGGTAGGCATCGAAAAAGACGACCGTATGCCGGTACTAAGCATCAGCGATATGGTGAACGTGAAGAAGAACCAGCCCAAGGATAAGAGCGGAAACATTGTTGCTGTATACTACGCTTACGGAGGTATCGACATGCCCTCATCAAGCAGTAGCAACGAAGGAATCGACTCTAAAAAGGTAATTCGCGACTTGCGCAAGCTCACGGAAGACGATGATGTGAAGGCAGTGGTACTGCGCGTAAACTCACCGGGGGGTAGCGCTTACGGATCGGAACAAATATGGAAAGCCGTTGAAACGCTGAAAGCCAAGAAGCCGGTTATCGTATCGATGGGTGCATACGCCGCATCGGGTGGTTATTACATTTCGTGTGGCGCCGATACCATTGTGGCAGAGCCTACTACGCTGACAGGTTCTATCGGTATATTCGGCATGTTCCCCAACATGAAGGGGCTTACCGACAAGATTGGTATTAAGTATGATGTAGTGAAAACAAATAAGTTCTCGGACTTTGGCGCCATGTACCGCGGCATGAATGCCGATGAGCAAGCGCTGATGCAAATGTATATCAATAAGGGATATGCCGATTTTGTAGGTCGTTGTGCCGAAGGTCGTGGCGTGCCTACCGAAGCTATTGAAAAGGTGGCCGAAGGTAGAGTGTGGACAGGTGTTCGCGCCAAAGAGCTGGGATTGGTTGACGTATTGGGCGGACTGGATACGGCTTTGGATATTGCCATTCAGAAAGCAAACGTAGAAGGGTACACCGTGGTGACGTACCCCGAGAAAGAGTCGTTCTTCACGCAATTGTTTGACAGCAAACCGTCTAAATACATCAAAGCACATATTATGGAAAGCGGATTGGGCGAATATTACAAAGATTTCAGCGAGCTGAAACTGGTAACCGACCAAGACCGCATACAAGCCCGCGTGCCATTTGACTTGAATGTGAAGTAAACCGTTTGGATGGAAGATAACTGCTTCAAGATAAACCGGTGGTTATGCCCCCTGGCATGGCTCTACGGAGCCGGGGTGAATCTACGAAACAAACTCTTTGACTGGAATATTTTCCGGTCAAAGAGTTTTGACGTACCTGTTGTGTGCATCGGCAACCTTGCCGTAGGCGGCACAGGAAAAACACCACACACGGAATATCTTATCCGCATGCTCCATCCTGAACTTAACGTGGCTGTACTGAGCCGGGGATACAAACGGCATACCAAAGGCTACCTGCTGGCCACCCCGAAAGATACCGCAGAACGAATTGGGGACGAACCGTTCCAAATCTATAAAAAATTTCCACACATCCGCGTGGCTGTTGACGAGGTTCGCTGCCACGGCATAGAGCAGTTATTGCAGCTCGGCAATCCACCTGTAGATGTGGTACTGCTGGACGATGCTTTTCAGCACCGCTATGTAAAGGCGGGGTTGTACATACTGCTTACCGATTACCATCACCTGTTTTGTGACGATGCGCTGCTACCCATGGGTAGGCTGCGTGAACCGGCAGAAGGGCGGAAGCGGGCACACATCATTATTGTAACCAAGTGCCCGGCGGATATAAAGCCCATCGACTACAACATTATTGCCAAAAAACTGGAGTTGTTTCCCTATCAATCGCTGTACTTCTCTACCTTTAGGTATGGCAACCTGCAACCCGTATTCCCGGAGACAGGCAGCGAGGAGCGAACGCTCGGCTCCATCGACCCCGAACAGCATATATTGTTGCTTACCGGCATAGCCTCGCCCACCCCATTGGTAAAGAAGTTGAAGCAGCACACACTACACATCGACTTGCTTAGCTTTGCCGATCATCACAACTTTAGCGAGGCCGACTTGCAGACCGTGCAAGAGCGATTCCTGAATCTGCCCGAGGGCAACAGGCTGATTATTACCACAGAGAAAGATGCCACGCGCCTGGAAAACCATCCGGAGTTGCCCGATGAACTGGCAGAGCACATCTACTCCTTGCCTATTGAAATAGAAATTTTACAAAACCAGCAAGATATTTTTCATAAACAAATCATTGAGTATGTTACAAAGAATTAATGAAACCGCCGCATTCCTGCGTAGCAAGATGCATACGCAACCGGAAACTGCCATCATATTGGGTACCGGTTTAGGCAGTTTGGTAAACGAAATTACTGAAAAGTACGAAATTAAATACGAAGAGATTCCTAACTTTCCCCTCTCTACCGTTGAAGGACATAGTGGCAAGTTAATCTTCGGTAAGCTCGGTAATAAAGACATCATGGCCATGCAAGGCCGTTTTCACTATTACGAGGGATACTCCATGCAGGAAGTAACCTTCCCCGTACGTGTGATGAAGGAACTGGGTATCAAAACCCTGTTTGTATCGAACGCCAGCGGCGCTACTAATGCCGGTTTCGAGATTGGCGACCTGATGATTATCACCGACCACATCAACTACTTCCCCGAACATCCACTGCGTGGCAAAAACCTGTATGGCGACCGCTTCCCCGATATGAGCGAAGCGTACGACAAGCAGCTCATTATCCGCGCCAAAGAGATTGCCCGCGAACTGAACATCAAGGTACAACAAGGCGTGTACCTGGGTACACAAGGCCCTACGTTTGAAACTCCTTCAGAGTACAAGCTGTTCCATATCCTGGGGGCCGATGCCGTGGGCATGTCTACCGTACCCGAAGTAATTGTAGCCAACCACTGCAAAATCAAAGTATTCGGTATCTCGGTAGTAACCGACCTGGGCGTGGAAGGAAAGATAGTAGAAGTATCGCATGAAGATGTGCAAAAGGCTGCCGACCTGGCACAACCCAAGATGACTGCCATCATGCGCGAATTAATCAACCGTTCATAACAACATAATGAGGACAGAAATAAATACCCTCGGTGAGTTTGGCCTGATACGCCGCCTCACTGAGGGAATTCAATTAAATAACGAATCTACCCGGTACGGAGTGGGCGACGATGCCGCCGTGCTCTCCTACCCCGACAAGCAGGTATTGGTAACCACCGACCTGCTCATGGAGGGTGTTCACTTCGACCTTACCTACGTGCCCTTGAAGCATCTGGGTTACAAGTCGGCCATGGTTAACTTTTCCGACATTTACGCCATGAACGGCATGCCCAGGCAGATTACCGTATCGCTTGCCGTATCCAAACGTTTCAGCGTAGAAGAGTTGGAAGATTTTTACGCCGGACTGCGCCTGGCTTGCGAACAGCACCGGGTAGACATTGTGGGGGGGGATACCACCTCATCACTCACCGGATTTGCCATCAGCATTACCTGCATCGGCGAAGCTATTCCCGAGAAGATTGTGTACCGCAACGGTGCCCGTGAAACCAACCTGATTTGTGTAAGCGGCGACTTAGGAGCCTCGTACATGGGGTTGCAATTGCTGGAACGCGAAAAGTCCATCTTCAAGGGTGAACAAGATGCCCAACCCGACTTTACCGGCAAGGAGTATCTGCTGGAACGCCAACTGAAGCCCGAAGCCCGCCGTGACATCATTGAGCAATTGGCTGCCGCCAACATCCTGCCCACCTCGATGATCGATATATCTGATGGCCTCTCGTCAGAGCTCATGCACATCTGCACCCAAAGCAAGGTAGGCTGCCGCGTGTACGAGGAACACATCCCCATCGACTATCAAACAGCTGTGATGGCCGAGGAGTTCAACATGAACCTGACCACCTGCGCCATGAATGGCGGCGAGGACTATGAGCTGCTGTTTACCGTCCCCATTTCCGACCACGAGAAGGTTTCAGAGATGGAAGGTATCCGCATCATTGGTCACATTACCAAGCCCGAACTGGGTTATGCCCTTATCACCCGCGACGGTCAGGAGTTTGAGTTGAAAGCCCAAGGTTGGAACCCTCTCCAGGAAAAATAATCCACATTTAAGAGCACTGGCAATGAGTTACATAAGCTTTTGCCGGTGCTTTTTACAAGAGCACCTCTTGTGTAATAAAAAAGATTCACTACCTTTGCATCCGCATTAAAACAAGGTATCATAGCTCAGTTGGTAGAGCAAAGGACTGAAAATCCTTGTGTCCCCGGTTCGATTCCTGGTGATACCACTTTAAAAGGAGAGTTACAAAAGTAGCTCTCTTTTTTTATGTCACAAACTAAAATATTTTTCTACTTTTGCAGGAAGAACACTATTTACAAACAAATAACTGCCTCAAGATGAATACCACGAAAACAATGCTGCTTTTAGCAACCCTACTCCTATTATTGCCTCTGCAGGTCATTGCCGAGAACTACCCTCATCAAAACAATGTGCTTTGGGTAACCACCCCCGACCATACCGATTGGATATACAAAACGGGAGAGAAAGCAACCATTTCCGTAGCAGTATATGAATATGGTATCTTACTGAATACCGGAGAAGTATCTTATAGCATAGGTACCGATTGCCTGGATGCAGATAACCGGGGAACCGTCAGCCTGAAAAATGGGAAAGCAGAAATAGCCTTAGGCACTATGAGCAAACCGGGATTCCGGGATTGCAAGATGAGCATCCAACTGAACGGGCGTACCTATAACCACCACATCAAAGTAGGCTTCTCGCCGGAGAAGATTGTTCCTTATACACAGATGCCCGCCGATTTCAAAGCATTCTGGAAAGAGCTCCTGCAGGAACAGGAGAAGTGCCCCATGATACCCGAAGTGAAATATGTAAAAGCGTATTCGTCGGATAAGGTAGAGTGTTACTTAGTGAAGCTTCAATGTTACAAACCGGGACAGTTTGTGTACGGCTACCTTACCAAACCCCGTAAAGCAGGTAAATACCCGGTGGTGGTTTCTCCTCCGGGTGCAGGCATTAAACCGATGGATCCCATGAAGACTATCTTTTATGCCGAAAGCGGCTGCATCCGTTTTGACATGGAGATTCACGGCATCAATCCTTCGTTGGATGCACAAACCTATAAAGACATCTCCCGTACATTCGGCGACCATCATGCCAACGGGTACCTGGCTAACGGAATCAATAGCCGGGATACGTATTATATGAAAAGAGTGTATCTAGCCTGTGTACGCGCAGTTGACTACCTGTGTACTTTACCCGAGTGGGACGGAAAGAACCTGGCTACACAGGGTGGCAGCCAGGGTGGAGCATTGGCTCTTATACTCACCGGATTGGATGCGCGTATTACCGCCTGCGTTGCCAATCACCCGGCACTGTCTGATATGGCAGGTTATGCGGAGAAAGGCCGTACGGGAGGTTATCCTCACTTCGGGCGTAAGTTCCAAGGGGTTCAATTAACTCCAGAGGTGATAAAGACCCTCTCTTATTACGATGTGGTTAACTTTGCCCGTTGCATTACAGTGCCTGTTTTCATGACATGGGGATACAACGACGATGTATGTCCGCCTACTACCAGCTATGCTGTGTACAATGTACTTACCTGCCCTAAAAAGGCATTGATTACCCCGGTTAACGAGCATTGGGTATCTCTCGACACACGCTATACGCAACTGGATTGGATAAAGGAACAGCTAAAATAAGATACCAACATGGAGAATCAAACAACCAAGCCCGTTGCCGCCTGCGGCTTATACTGCGGAGCCTGCCCCAAATACAAATCGGGCAAATGCCCCGGCTGCCGCGCCAACGAGAAAGCATCCTGGTGCGATATTCGCAGATGCTGCATGGAGCACAACTACACCTCGTGCGCCGATTGTACCGAGTATGCAAACGTAAAAGAGTGCAAGAAATTCAATAACTTTATCGGGCGGATTATGGGTGTTATCTTTAACTCCGACCGTTCTGCCTGCATCTACCGCATCCGCGAGACAGGGCACGAGGCTTTTGCTTTGGAGATGGACAAGCAGGGATTGAAATCCATTAAGAAGAAATAGAACCTGATTAGAAGGATACACCCAGTTGCAGCACCAACAGGCTGGAGTGCGTGGTATCATACTTCCGGTAATCCCAGGAGGCTTTCAGGTAAAGAGCCGTCTGGTTGCGGGGTAGCGAATAGTCGAACCGGGCGGATAGGGCGCCTTGTAAACCGTTGGAGGATAAATAATCGTAATTAGCCTGCAGGGTTTGGGTAATGCTACGCTGGGGCGACAAGCCGGTAAGTTCCAACTTGGAGTCTAAGGCCTGAATATAGCCCACACGGGCATCTATGCTAATGAGGTGCTTCCCTACTGATTGTGCCAGTCCGGGAGTAATGCCCCAATCAATCCGGCTTATCATCATGCTGCGTTGCGACGATTTATGACTCTCATTGGTATGCAGGTAAGAGGCGTAAGGCAACACGTACCATGTGGCACGCTGTTTTTGGTGCTGATATACAAGCGTAAGGGTGGCAACCGTCTGCTCGTTGCGGTATTGCTTCTCGGACGAGATATTGATTAACGTACCATTATCATTGCGGGTAAATTTTCCTTCGGTTCCCTGCCTGTTGGTGTAAGATGCTTTTAACTTAGCCCCGAAGGTATGTATGCCCGCCTCCCTGAGCCAAGATAGGTCCAGTAGATACTTACCCTCCGCTATATCCGAAAGTACCAGCATCTGGGTGTTATTGAGTTGCTTATCGAAGGCGAAATTCTCATACGAGAGTGTTCCTGTCCATCCCATTCCGCTAACCGGAAGAAGTTGTACATTCACCCCATAGCCGCTTCCGTTGAACAGACAGGGCGTGTCATCGTTGGCAAACAGGTAGGCATCTGTTCCCATGCCCGTCATGTGATGTATCGACGGGCGCCCAAGTACATTGTAAAATGCCAGCGTATTTTTCTGCTTGTACTTACGGAGCATCACTCCCCCGCCAAGCGCGTAGGTACTGGTGAGCTTGTAACTCAACCCGGCAGTGAAGGCCAGGTTAGAGGTGTTATTGTTGGGACGGGGATCTACCGACCGGTATTCCATCAACGCCCAATAATCAAACTGTACGCCCCATGCCAGTCTATTCAGCTTTTGGGCATAACCGCCCATGAAACTGTACCGCTCGCCGCTGAGGTTATTGCCTCCCACCGAGTCGGCAAAGACATAAGGGTATACATTGAGATAATCAGAGCTTTCGTTCCATCTTACATTATCGGTGTGCGTTTGCCTATACGATGCACTGCCCCATATATGGTGTTTGCCCGTTTGCATGTACGACCGGGCTGCAACGGCCAGTTCGTCGAAGGCCGTACCGGTTTGTAACAATCCGGCATCGCCGCTTTGGTTGCTGTACGCTGTGTACAGTTCAGACAGATTGGTACGCAGGGTATACGCCATGGCTGCGGGGTTATATTCGGCAGCCGATGCAAATCCTGTAACAGGCAACCGGTTATGCAATACTTGAGCGGTTACAGGAATGCTATCCTGTGCGTATATACCGGCAGAAACTGATAAAAACAGTAAAATGTAACGAAAGCTCTTCATCTTATTATTTCGTCATTGACGGCGTTGTATTGGGGGTAAAGTCAACAGCCGAGTTATTGGTATCTTTCAGCATATTGCGTCCGTCGGGGGTAGTGGTGAGTACCTTACGAATCACGCTTTTGCCGTAACGTTCTTTATCACCGAAGTAGGTTCCACAGTACGTCCAACCCATGTCGATGGAAGAGGAGAATACAGGGCGTATGGCTTTGCCTTCAACGCTGGTATATACGGCATCAATGATGCACTCGTTTGGTACTTTATAATCCAGGAACGGACCTCTTTCGTACTGGGTACCATTAATGACTGTTTTCCAGGTGTACTCGTACTCATAATCCTTATTAGCCAGGAATTCGCTTTGTGTAACAGGCAGTTTGCCCATAATAAGTGAAGTAAGTCCGCTGTTGTGCAGCAGGAAGTTTCCTACCAGAGCCGTTGCATTGGGCACATTGGGATTATCTGCCGGTTGGTTAACCAGTTCTTCGTTACGCCATTCCATATTAGCTGTGGTAAGGTCGAACGAGTTGGCATTGCCGGTAACGGTTTCGCCATCAACGGTTCTGTCTTGCTTGTGGTTTACGGCGCTCTCGGTAAGCAGGAAGTATGTACCGGGTTCTACGGGATATTGCTTTCCGTTACCGGGAATAATCATAATGCCATCTACGGGTACATGCGTACTTATTACATCGGGGGTGTAAGTATAAGCAATGGAACTGTTAAGCATGGTGGTTGCAAAGAACAGGCCATCGGCATACAGAATCTCGTCGGTATTGTTATAAATCTTGATGTATTTATCGCCGCTGTATTGCTTGCCTTCGGGGGTGGCTGTTCCGGTATAGAATACCTCCTGAATAAGGAAGCCACTGCCCTCTCCCTCGTAATCGATGTACAGGTACGGAGTAAGCGTAAAGGTGATGGCTGCGCCGGTTGCCACATTGGAGTTGCCGGTTACCCGCAAGTTTCCTTTCTGCGTATTTCCATCGAGGGTATAGGTTACATCGCACTCACCGGTAATCTTATAATCGCCTTCGGGTACGGTGGTAGCGAGAAGGGTTTTGCCATCGCCGGTTACTTTGTACTCACTGCCGGTATTACGTTCCTGCAGGGTTACTTTCCAATTGGTCATGGTTACACTTTGCAGGTCGGCCGGGTCGTTAAATGTAAGAGTTACTTCTGTTTTTCTCACATCGTCACTGTTGTCACATGAATAGAATCCTATGCTGCATACAGCAATCAGGATAAGTGTTACTAATTTTACTTTCATTGTTTTTTAATTTAGATGCTTTGTTATTTAATTTAGATGCCTTGTAATCTATCTTTAGATGCCTTGAAATTTACTTATAAAGTAATGTTAAGTTCCATCCCAAAGTATGGAGATACGTTTCGCTTGATTACCGCCCCGTTTATCTCGTAATCGGGGTAGTAATCTAATAGCTTGTTTACAAATACGGATATTTGTGCCAGATTCTTTATCTTCTTCGAAGCTTTCAGATTTACCTCCATGCCAAACGGTTTGCGGTCGGCAACAAATAGTCCCGGGTTCGATTCACGTGTGAGGTACTTCAACAAAGGGTCTGTTTTATCGGCTTCGGTATAAGGATGTATGTTTCCGTTTGCATCGACATAAGCATAGGGGTAGCGTGATTCGGTTAGCCGCTGACTGAGGGTGAACCACATGCACTGGAAGGAGGTAGAGAACTCCAGACCTAACAATGGGATGTACGTATCGAACATAAAGTTGGTATTGAACTGTTCTCTACGGTCGCCACCCGATGAATTGAATATTCCGATTTCCTGCATGGGTTCTCCATTTATCTGTACCGACGGCTGCCGGTACAGGTTGCTACTGTTTAGGTAATCGGTTTTAAACCAGGCTCCGGTTACTGTCATACGCGTTTTCAGGCGTTCGAAGCGCTTGGTGGAAAGTGTAAACTCGATTCCTTCTTTCTCAATGCGGGTACCGTTGCCGGTAGCACTCAGCGTGTGTAAACGGTTCAGTTCTTTGTATTTTGATTGTTCCAAATCGGGCAGATGGGTATCGGGATTAATCACTACCGAATCTTTATCATTGTAGTATCTCCGGGTGCTGATAGGCATGAAATCCATTACCTGACTGCGGAATCCGTTGGTCATCTTCTCCCGGAAATAGGTTACCGACAGGCGGTTGTTGTCATAACTCATATCCAACCTCACCTCCCACTTACGGTTACGGGCAGGCTCCAGGTTGTAGTTAAAGGTTTGGGTCTTGAACGTTTCGTAATTTACCCGGCTGTATTCAGGCGCATCTACATCGTAGTAGTTAAGCCGTACATAGTCCTCGTAAGCATAGTCGGGGTATATTTGATTGAGGGTAGGAAACTTGCTGTGCCATCCCACACCACCCGACAGTGCCATACTGAGCTCTTTATCTTTAATCCCGATAGACGGAATGCGCCACTCGGCATTGAAACGCGGGTCGAGGTATGGTTTTCCGTTCATCCGGTAACGGGAGTCCATGCCCACCATCGTCATGCCGCGCACACCGGCAATGAGTTTCACTACGTTACGTCCTAAGGGCATCCACAGAGCATCTTCTACAAAGAAGTTAGCCATCTGCCTGGCAGGTATATTCGAGTATTTACGTGAGCGCAGAGGGTTTTCTCCTCCGGGGGGACGAAGCCTGTCAATAATCTGCCCATCACCGTAATTCTTATCGAATACATATTCGGCCCCCACCATTGCTTTGTGGTTAACCCGGGCTGTAGCAAACTTAAAGTTGGCCTTTCCTTGCAGGAAGATGCTCAGCGGCCTGCCATCGACATCGTGATACGTCAGGTATTTGCTGGGCAGATAGATGCCATCGGCCGTTCCGGTTTCGTCGGAGACGGGTATGGTCAGTGTTACCGAATTGAGTTGTACAAACTTGGTTTCTTCTATCTTATCCATCTCATAGGAAGCCGAAGCATTGAACGCTACCGATTCCAGGAACGAGCGCTTCTTCGGAGTCAGCTGCAGTGTATTGGAGACAGAGAAACGGTCGTACTTTGACCGGTAGCGGTCTTTCTTTACATATTCCAAGTCGGCTCCCGCTTGCACGTTGTCGTACATATTAGGGTCTACCTTGGTTTCGTCCAGGGTGTGTGCATGGTCAACGTTCAGCCGCCAATCAATACCCACCCGTTCATTGTCCCACCGTTTACCTAAGCGGATAGAATAGGTAAGCCGTTGGTAGCCTTCGTAGGAGTTGGTTGGGTTGTTCTTGGAATCCAGGTAGTCTACACCGAAATTCAAGTTCAGCTTACGGGCAAATCCGAATCCTTTACTCACGGCAAACAACTTGCTGTACCCGTCTACTTTCAGGCGTGCTTCCCAAGGTGTGGCGCCTTTCTTGCGTTCTATCTTTACCAGTCCGCTGGTTAGCTCGCCGTATTGTACCGATGGAATACCCCTTACCACCTCCACCCGTTCTATCTGGTCGGTAGAGAGGGTCCGCATATCTACTCCCCTGTTCACGGAGCTTCGCTTGCTGTCGGTATTAGCCGAAGTTCCGGCAATCGTGATATCTCCCGAAGTGAGGTATTGCAGGTTGGCATCGGTAGAGATGGGGGTTCCATCCATTACAAAGGAGGTTCCCAGGGACGAGATGCTGTACTTGCTATCGTCCAGCCCCACTTCCCTGATACGAATGGCATTTACCGAACTGAAGCTGGGGTCTTTGGCCTTGCCTCCGGGCAATAGCTCCAACAGGTCGCTGAAGCTCGACGGTTGCAGGTGTTGCATAGCCCTGCGGTCGATAACAGACGAGCTGGTAGCTCCCCGCGACTCGGAAGCGGTAACCACCACTTCGTTCAACTCATTGTTATTCATGGTAAGCAATACCCGCAGGGATTGGTTGTGGGTAATAACCGTTTCGCCTTCCCACTTCTTATACCCCAGTAAAGACACAGACACTTTATACGTACCTGCCGGGAGCTTGTTAACCACCGATGTGCCTTGTTCATTGCACATAGCTCCCCAATGCTTGCTACCATTGGTGAGGCCAACGAGCGCAAATTCCAGGGGGGCTTTGGTTTGCTTATCGTTGACCTGCACCTGTAGCTCCCAGGTACTCTCCCGTTGCTGTGCAGGCACAGCTACAGAGAGAATACTGAGTATCATAGTCAGGGTATAAGAAAGAGAAAACTTCATCCTACAAGTATATAAATGACAGGGATTAACACACCGGCTACCAGGTAGTACTTGCCATACCCGGCAAGACCATGCTTCCCTTTTACCATGAATAGTCCCGATATGGCAAAGAAGAGTAAGGATACGGCAAAGAAATCGCCCATTACATTCCATCCCTTCACCTTGTTGTAATGCAGGCGGTTTATCCAATATACCAACTCACGTTTGGTGTATTGCTCGTAATCGGCATTGCCCGTATGGCGGTCGTACACACCCGTACCTCCGCTAAACAGGAGGCGGTAGTGTGTATCGTCAATGGGTACTACTTTGTTCAGTTTGGGTAAGCCGCCCTTGTCTGTCCACCGTACCTTCACCTCTTCGGGGGCAAGTTGTTGCTCCAGTTGTACCGAATGTTCTTCGGTGACGTACGCCGGGTCCTTGCCGTTCATGTGGTTAAGCAGAATGCCCGATATAGCATACACAAAGCATACGCCCACCATCAGGAAGCCCAGGTCACGGTGGATAACGCGCAACCAATACCTGAATGACTTTGCCGGCTTTCCTGGGTTATTATTCAACGACCTCATAGCTTTGACCATCCATGTAGTATATGGCGTAATACTCTTTGTTATGAGTCTTCATCCACTCCTTCATGGAAGCAATGTTATTCAGTTCGGCCTGGCACGATTCGGCAGAGCCGTCTTCCTTCGCCTTTTGTTCGTTTACTTCCTTCTCCTGCTGGTCAATGTACTCTTTGGTGAGACGGCGTTCTTGCAACGTTCCTTTCACGGCAAGCGTAGAGCCCACCAGTTCCTTGTTAAAACCGCCGATATCGCCTTTTGCCTCAACACGGAAAGAGGTTTTACCGTCTTCGCCTACCAGGAAACAGCGTTTGCCCGAGTGCTTGCAGGTATGTGTTACGGTACCTTTCACTACCACCGTTTTCCCTATGTATTGTTCGGCTACGGCAAGCAAGCTTTCCAGTTCGTAGGTAGGAACATCTGCATCGGACTTTGTGGTTGTTTCAGGGGTTTCGGCAGTTTGTTGTGACTTGTTTCCGCAGGCTACACAAGCCAGTACGGTGAATGCAATAAATAGAATCTTCTTCATTTGGATTGATATGTTTTAGTTGAAAAATCGGGTAAGATAAGCAGGGCAAGCACACCCGGTATGCCTGTAAGCAGGATATACACAAAGGAGAATGCCCGCTTCCTGCCGGGATTGGGCAGGCATAATGCAAAGAGCAACGCCAGCACTACGTTGGTAGTAAAGGCAGCCCATCCGGTACACGTGAGCCGCGGATATACATAATCGGTATTGCGATGTTCAAAGGTAAGGTAAGCAGGAAACAGCCATGCGGCTGCTTTATCCCACCTACCCGGGGTTCTATTGAGAGAAACTTGTTGAATAGATTCCAGCGTTTCGGCGTGCAGGGCATATACCTCTTTTCCGTTCCGGGTGGTAACCGATACCGTCCAGTAAAGGAGGTTGCCCATAATCAGCACTTCGTCATGCTTCGGGTCGATGGGGGCTATATCGAGTTTCACGGTACGGTACTTGCCTTCGTTACCCTCAACAATGTAGATATTGCCCGGTTTGTCCAACAGGAATCCGTAGAAGCGTTTATCGGTGGCTTCGTACATGGTAAACCCTTCGATGGCTATGCTGTCTCCTATATGGGTATCACGTACATATGGGCGTCCGTTCACCATCTTTATATGGAAGAGTTTATTTTGCGCGTCGAGTGTAAAGTAACCTTCATCGTACCGCTTGCGGGGATTCATATTGCCGGCTGTCCATTGGGCAGGGAATGCATAACCGTTCTTCTCCAATGCTGCCTGAAATTGTTGGCTCTTCCCGGGGTTGACACGGTTGGTGGCATCGTCTACAAATTCTATCTTGCCAGTTAACCGGAACATGTCTTCGGGCAACTCGAGTCCTACGCGCTTGGGCATCGACTCATACATAAGGTACAAGCCCGGATTGGGTGTCTGCAGCTTCTCCGGTGAGTAGCGGTATATTACCGACTTTGCCATGAGTATCTGGGGAGAGACTTCGTGCCCGTCGATGCTGTCGGGCAGGCGACTGTCTACCATCAATTGCCGGAAGTTAAGCAAAGGCATCAGCGAGTCGAACTGTGCTGTGGTGTACCGGTTACCCTTTCCGTCGCGCATGGGGTGCTCTTTATCGGCATAGTCTATATAACAAATGTCTTTGAGGAGAGAACTGTAATACACAAACGGATAGTCGTCGGGCGAATAGGTTGACTTCTTTACCAGTGCCGGAATGGCACACATGCCTATCAGGGTTACAAACGCCAGTATGCTCAGGTATATTGCTTTTTTATATTTCATGAGTAGATGCTTTTATTGGGCGCCGTCTTTGAAACGGCACATGGAATAAAAAGAGAAGAAGAACACCACCAGCGTAGCCGCCATCAGGTAAGGGATAAACGGTGCAAAGGCACCCGACTTGGCTGTGAGCATAAAGAACGTAAGGGTATACACGGCTATCAGCGAGTTGAACACCCGTTGCCTCCATACCGGTTCAAGGCATATCCAGGCCACCAACAGGTAGCCGATAAGTCCCGCCATAAACCAGGGCAGCGAGGCGTTAAACATAGCCAGCACAAGCTCAGCGGGGTAATACATCTGCAACCCTATTAGGATGGTGGCATATACAATGCCGTAAAGCGCTAACAGGCAAAGTACACCATAAGCCAGCATGGCGAAGGTTATTTTATCTTCGGGCATGGGCAGATGCAGGGTAAGCTTCAGGCGCTTGTTGGTCATCTCGGGAACAAACTGTGACAGGCCGAACAGGATACTAACCACCAACGGCAGCCATTGGAGTTTGGACAGCACGTTGATGTCTTTCAGCAACGTATCCGTCCACACGGCAACGGCGCCGCTTACCCGGAACATTTCCTGTACGTTGATAAAGGTATATAGAAGGAAAGCGGCAAAGGCCACCAAAGCCAGCAGCAGTATCTTCCATGTCTTTATCCATTCTTTATAAAAGAGGGAGCGTATCATTGTTTAAACTGATTATTGGTTAATATTTACCGGTGAGGCCGATGAAGGCATCTTCGAGTGAGAGAGTTTCTACTTTCAGGTTCTCGGGACGGTAGGGTTCAAGAATCTTCTGCACCTCGCCTTGCGGGGCAAATGAGTACACATCCCAGGTATCTCCTATCTTCTCGGGGTTCCAAAGATGCTTATCGGTAGCAATGATGCTTGTCGAAGAGCGAAAGCGGTATCTCTTGAAGTTATTCAGGATGTAATGGGTAGGCTTATGCAGCAGGATGCGCCCGTAGTCGAGTATCATGCAATCGTCGATAAGCATCTCCATATCCTGAATGATGTGCGAGGTAAGAAACACGGTTTTATCGCCTGCCGATACATATTCTTTGAGATACTGCACAAACAGGCGGCGATAACCGGGGTCGAGCCCCATCGAGAAGTCGTCAAGGATGAGCAAGTCGGGGTCTTGTGCAAAGAGAAGCCCCAATGCCACCTGCGAACGCTGTCCGCAGGACATGGTGCTGATTCGTTGTGTTTCGGTAACCTGCAACTTGCGCAGCAGTTCGTAGTAAGCATCGGCATTCCACTTCGGGAAGAAGCGGCTGTAGAACTTCTCTATCTGCCGCACATTGAAGTACGTATGCTGAATATGCCCTTCTAGCAGAAGCCCCGTATTTGCCTTCACCGCAGGCGATAGCGACCGCATGTCTTCACCGAAGATACGGCACACGCCCGAACGGGGCTTCAGGTATCCGTTCAGGATATTAATGACAGTGGTTTTCCCGGTTCCGTTCTTCCCGAGCAGACCCAGGATTTTACCTTTCTTCACCTCAAAACTAAGGTTTTCGTATATCAGCCGCTTCCCGTAATAATGAGTCAGATTCTCACATTCAATAACATTTTCCATCGAAACATTTATTTTGAATGCAAAGGTAGAGGTCTTAAACAGTGTGCACAATCCCTAATATTTGGTAAATCGAGAGTACGGAATAACAAGAGTTAGGGATAGGGTAAAATAAGCAAAGAGGCTATCTCTTTATCTTGAAATAGCCTCTTTGGAGCATGTAACACTACTGATTTACAGTGCGTTTACCGGCAGTTGAATTTCAGTGAGCCACTCGTCTACCGATTCTTTGTTCCAGATACCATCTATGTAGCAGAAGCGGGGTAGCTCTGCTGCTTTGTAATTATTGGCTTCGGCGTAAGCATATAGCTCTGCGAATGTTTCGGGCATCTTTTCGTAGGCACCGTAATGGTTGATGCACAGGGCTACAGGAACCTCGGGAAGTTCTTTAAACTGAATCAAGTCCGAATCTTCTCCCCGCTCGGCTACGGCTTCAAAATATTCAATGTCGATATCTACTCCGTACTCCTCGTTATACTCTACCGTGAAGCAATATTCCGGTTCGGGACATTGACAGCCCAGGCGATACATCTCGGGACCGATGATGTTGGGACACAGGTGAAACAATTCCTGGTAAGAGTCTATCTTACGGCGATGGGTAGCAAATATCCTTGACGGAAGCTGTTTTTCTACTATTTTTTCCATACTGTTCATTTGTTGTTGGAGTTGGTCTTCCAGCTTTGACAGCTCGGTTTTGCGCCACAGCAGGCGGTCTATCTCCTGTTGGCAGAATTGAACTTTCGCCCTAAGCTGTTCGGCATCGGGATACTCCCGCCCGGCTTCAAACAGTTCGGCAATCTCGTCCAGGCTGAATCCCAGTTGTTTCAGGAATACAATCTTGTTCATTCGCCGTAGCTGACTGAGGTCGTAATAGCGGTATCCCGTCCACTCGTCTACTTCGTTGGGTATAAGCAGTCCTACCTCCTCGTAGTGGCGTAGCGTCTTAACCGTTACCCGGCAAAGCTTGGAAAACTCTCCGATTTTAAACTTCATTTTATTCTTCATAAACGTCTGCGCAGTTGGTTTATGGTACAAAGATAAGTCCTCCCCTTAGGTACGAGTCAAGAGAAATCAAATAAATTTTATAACTTTGTGAAAATACATCTTGAAGAATGCGGATAATCATAAAAATAATTCAAGTTCTCTACAATATTTATTCGTCCCGTTTGTCTGCATGAATAGAGAATATAAAACTTGAATTATTAAAGATTAAAAATGAAACACAACATGAGAACAATGAGTAAATGGGGCCGAATGATTCCCCTCGCCGCATGGATTGTAATTATTGGTGCAGTAGGCGCCGTAGTGATGTTATTATGGAATTGGTTAATTCCCGGTATCTTCGGATTAACAGCCATCACGTATTGGCAAGCCCTGGGACTGTTTGCATTGGCACGCATCCTGTTTGGCAGTTTTGGTCATCGCCCAATGATGCACGACAGAGGTATGCGCGGAGCTATGGCACACGGCAAAATGGGCTCCGACTGCGGAAACCCGATGCACGAGAAATGGATGAAGATGACTCCCGAAGAGCGTAAAGCTTTTATCAAAGAACGTAAAGCACATTTCGGGCATCACCACCACCCCTTCGGGCACAGCGGCTTTGGACGCGAAGAGTTGTTTAAAGACGAAGAAAAGGAAAACCAATAACTGCTGTGCAACAAATGAAGTCAGCTGATAATACACAGCAAGACGTAACCCGGGTTATAGCCGAACACCGTCCTATCCTGAAGAACTTTATCCGCAAAAGGGTATCGAATACCGAAGACGCAGACGATATACTGCAGGATGTGTTCTACCAGTTGGTAAAGGCTTACGACCAGTCGGTAAATCCCATCAAGCAGGTATCTGCCTGGTTGTTCCGGGTAGCCCGTAACCTTATCATCAACAAGGAAACCAAAATGCACGAAGAGGAAATGCCCACCTACCGCAACGACGAAGGCGAAGATGTACTGAAAGACTTCTCCGAGATTCTGTTTGGCAGTGAGGCTTCTCCCTCGCCCGAGACCGAATACCTCCGCTCCCTGGTATGGACGGAGTTGGAAGATGCCCTGGCAGAGCTTCCCGACGAACAGCGTGAAATGTTTGAACTCACCGAACTGGAAGGGCTTCCCGTGAAAGAAATCTCAGAGGCCACGGGTGTACCCGTAAACACCCTGCTGTCACGCAAACGCTATGCGGTGCTGCACTTACGCAAGCGGCTCGCAAGCCTGTACGAAGCTATTATTTACGCGTAACCCTTTCCCTTTTCGACGAATTTAGGGCATAACCTTTGCTTATCCCGATAAAAACAACGATTTTTGTCAGTAAAACAATTAGAAATCGTTCAACAAATATGCTCAGCAAATACAAACTCAACCAACTCTACTTCAAAGATACGCAGTTTGCCAACCTCATGACGCGCCGTATTTTCAACGTGCTACTCATAGCCAACCCCTACGACGCCTTTATGTTGGAGGACGACGGCCGCATTGACGAGAAGCTGTTCAACGAATACACCTCGCTCTCCCTGCGCTATCCGCCCCGCTTTACACTGGTATCTACCGAGGAAGAAGCGTTGGAA
This sequence comes from Bacteroides sp., assembly GCA_031554285.1. Taxonomy (GTDB): domain Bacteria; phylum Bacteroidota; class Bacteroidia; order Bacteroidales; family Bacteroidaceae; genus Bacteroides. The sequence continues at coordinate 10,489 of JAVBVL010000063.1, read as the reverse complement.
GTACTGGAACGTATCAAGTTCGACCTGGTTATTTGTATGCCCAGCACGGGCGATAACGACAGCTTCGACATCGGGCGCCACATCAAAAGCCTGTACGAGGACATTCCCATCGTGATTCTTACCCCGTTTAGCCACGGCATTACCAAGCGTATTGCACACGAGGACCTGAGTGCGTTCGATTACGTATTCTGCTGGCTGGGTAATACCGACCTGCTGCTCTCCATCATCAAGCTCATCGAGGATAAGATGAACCTGGAGCACGACGTGGCCGAGGTAGGCGTACAGCTTATCCTCCTGGTGGAAGACAGCATCCGCTTCTACTCCTCCGTGCTGCCCAACCTGTATAAGTTTGTATTGAAGCAGAGCCAGGAGTTCTCTACCGAGGCGCTCAATGCCCACCAGCGTACGCTGCGTATGCGTGGACGCCCCAAGATTGTACTGGCCCGTACCCTGGAAGAAGCTACCGACATTTATCGCAAGTACCAAAACAATATACTCGGCGTTATTACCGATGTACGCTTTCCCATTACCGAGAATGAAGAACCCGATGCCCTGGCAGGTATCAAACTGTGCCAAATAGTACGTGAAGGCGACGACTTTGTGCCCATCATTATTGAATCGTCCGAGTCGGAGAACCTGACGTATGCCTCCAAGTACGGAGCCTCGTTTATCGACAAGAACTCCAAGAAGATGGACGTAGACCTGCGCCGTTCGGTATCCGATAACTTCGGGTTTGGCGACTTTGTATTCCGCAACCCCAATACGTTGGAAGAGATTGCCCGGGTACGTAACCTCAAGGAATTGCAGAACATCGTGTTTGCCGTTCCTACCGAGTCGTTCCTGTACCACATCAGTCGCAACCACATATCGCGTTGGTTGTACTCACGTGCCATGTTCCCCGTGGCCGAGTTCCTGAAACCCATTACCTGGAACAGTCTGCAGGACGTGGATGCCCACCGTAAGATTATCTTCGAGGCCATTGTGAAGTACCGCAAAATGAAGAACCAGGGGGTAGTAGCCGTATTTAAGCGCGACCGCTTTGACCGCTACTCCAACTTTGCCCGCATTGGCGACGGTTCATTGGGCGGTAAGGCGCGTGGATTGGCTTTCATAGACAATATGCTCAAGCACTATCCGGAGTTCGAGGAGTACGAGAATGCACGGGTAGAGATTCCCAAAACCATTGTGCTGTGTACCGATGTGTTCGATGAGTTTATGGAGATGAACAACCTGTACCAGGTAGCCCTCTCGGATGTAGAGGACGACTTTATCCTGCGACACTTCCTCAAAGCCAAGCTGCCCGACCGGTTGGTGGAAGACTTCTTCACGTTCTTCGATGTGGTGAAGTCGCCCATTGCCATACGCTCCTCGTCGCTGCTCGAAGACTCGCACTACCAGCCCTTTGCCGGTATCTACAACACCTATATGATACCCTACCTGGACGATAAATACGAAATGTTGCGCATGCTGAGCGATGCCATCAAGGGCGTATATGCCTCGGTATATTTCCGTGACAGCAAAGCATATATGCAGGCCACTTCCAACGTAATCGACCAGGAAAAGATGGCGGTTATCCTGCAGGAAGTGGTGGGCAACCAGTATGGCGACCATTACTACCCGTCCATGTCGGGTGTGGCACGCTCGCTCAACTACTACCCCATTGGCGACGAGAAACCCGAAGAGGGTACCGTAAACCTCGCCCTGGGATTGGGTAAGTACATCGTAGACGGCGGGATGACACTGCGCTTCTCGCCCTACCACCCCAACCAGGTATTGCAAACCAGCGAGATGGATATTGCCCTGAAAGAGACGCAAACCCGCTTCTACGCCCTCGACCTCAAGAACGTAGGACAGGATTTCTCCATCGACGACGGTTTCAACCTCTTGAAGCTCCACGTAAAAGAAGCCGAGAAAGACGGTTCACTGCGCTACATAGCCTCCACGTACGACCCCTACGACCAGATTATCCGTGACGGCCTGTACCCCGGCGGACGAAAGGTGATTACCTTTGCCAACATCCTGCAGCACGATGTATTCCCGCTGCCACAGATATTGAAGATGGCGCTCAAGTATGGTCAGCAGGAGATGCGCCGACCGGTAGAGATAGAGTTTGCCGCCACCATGAGCCGTGAAGTAGACAAGGCAGGAACGTTTTACCTGCTGCAAATTCGTCCCATTGTCGATAGCAAAGAGGTCATTGAAGAGAACCTGCTCGAGATTCCCCAGGAAAAGCTCCTGCTCTCATCCAACCATTCCCTGGGACATGGCATCATGAACGATATATTCGACATTGTGTACGTGAAAACCGACGATTACCGAGCCTCCAACAACCAGACCATTGCCTGGGAAATAGAAAAGATAAACCAGCAATTCCTCAACGAAGGCAAGAACTACGTACTCGTAGGTCCCGGCCGCTGGGGAAGCAGCGACAGTTGGCTGGGCATACCGGTGAAGTGGCCGCACATCTCCGCCGCCCGTGTTATTGTGGAGGCGGGACTCACCAATTACCGCGTTGACCCCAGTCAGGGTACGCACTTCTTCCAGAACCTTACGTCGTTCGGGGTGGGATACTTCACCATCAACTCCTTTATTAACGACGGACTGTATAACCAGGAGTTCCTCAACCATCAGCCTGCTGTAACGGAGACGGAATTCCTGCGCCACATACGCTTCGAGAAGCCCCTGGTGGTGAAGATGGACGGAAAGAAAAACCTGGGTGTAGTGCTTATTCCGGAACAAACTTAAGGAGGGAACGAAAATAATTGCTGTTTCTCGTAGGGTATTTGCCCGCTCAACCATCTTAGTAGTGTAAACGGTTAAGTTATTCACTCAAAAACAATACAGCCATGAAAGCAAAGAATAGAAAAACAGCAAGAACACTCTGTACGCTTCTCCTCCTGGGGCTCATGCTCCCCCTGTGGGCAGCCAAGTACGAAGGCTACGTTACCGTTAGCGGAGTGGTGAAAGACCGCGACACACGCCGTACACTCGAGGCAGTGAGCATCTCGGTTCCCGGAACAGGCATAGGTACGGTAAGTAATGCCGATGGCGGTTTCGTCATTAAAGTGGCCGACAGCATTCAGGTACGCATGCTCGAGGTTTCCTGCCTGGGTTACCGCAGTCAGCGCATCACGCTTCACAGCGAAGATATGGCCGATGTAAACGTCCTGCTGATACCTAACGTTAACAAACTCCCCGAAGTATATGTACACGGCCTCAACCCCGAGACACTGGTAAGGCAGGCAGCAGCCAAGATTGCCGTGAACAACAGTCCCACACCCAACCTGCTCACAGGCTTCTACCGCGAAACCGTACGCAAACGCCGTACCTACATCAACGTTACCGAAGCCATTGTGAATGTGTACAAAACACCCTACTCGGAAGACGTAGAGCGCGACCGGGTACAGATATACAAAGGTCGCCAACTGCTGAGCCCCAAAGCCGGCGATACGCTGGTGGTGAAGCTCCAGGGAGGTCCCAACTACTCGGTGTACATGGATGTGGTGAAGAACCGCGAACTCCTCTTCGGCGAAGAATCCCTTAACGAGTACAGGTACAAGATGGAATCATCGACCATGCTCGACGACCGTCCGCACTACGTGGTAAGCTTTGAACCGCAGGTAGACCGTCCGTACCCGTTGTTCTACGGAACCCTGTACATTGACGAAGCTACCCTCTCGTTCACCCAGGTAGAGTTCAACCTGAGCATGAAAGACCGTAACAAAGTAACGGCTTCCATCCTCAAGAAGAAACCCTTTAACCTGCGCTTCAAACCCGAAGAAATTACCTACCTGGTAACCTATAAGTTGGAAAACGGACACAGCTACCTCAACTACATGCGTAACAGCATCCGGTTTAAGTGCGACTGGAAACGCCGCCTCTTCTCAACCACCTACCTGGTAGTATCCGAAATGGTGGTAACCGACAAGCAGTTGAACAACGTAACGAACATTCCGCTCAAACAAGCGTTCCGTTCTTCGAACTCGCTCTCCGATAAGGTAAGCAATTTCTACGACGAAGATTATTGGGAAGGATACAACATCATTGCTCCTACCGAGTCGTTGGAGTCGGCAGTTAGCAAACTTAAAAAAGCCAACGGGCAGTAATGATTGTTTCACCACAGAGAGCACATAAATATCATGCCTTGATAATTTATTTAGAAGCAATGTAATGCCTCATTACACTGCTTCTAAATAGGAAGATGAATAAACTCCGTGGAACTCTGTGAAACTCTGTGGTGAATAACGACAACATACCATGAATGATTTTCTGTTACTAAAACGAGTCAAAGAAGGAGATATACAAGCCTTTGAACAACTGTTCAGGCAATACTATACTCCCCTTTGCCTGTATGCCTCGGGCATTACAGGAAGGCGCGATGTAGCCGAAGAAATCATTCAGGAGCTCTTTTACAAAGTATGGAAAGACCGTGAGAGCCTGCACATATTCCGCTCCGTAAAGTCGTACCTGTACGCAGCCGTACGTAACCAGTCGCTCCAATACTGCGAACAAGAACAAGTACGTACCCGGTACAGCGAAGATACCGGGGTGCTCCCCGAAGAATCGCCCGATGCCTCACCCCTGGAGCAACTGGAGAACCGGGAACTGCAAACAGCCATAGAACATGCCCTGCAAAAGCTCCCCGAACGCCGCAGGAAGATATTCCAGATGCACCGGTGGCAAGGCTTAAAGTACAAGGAAATAGCCGACACGCTGGCTATATCGGTCAAGACCGTAGAGGCCGAGATGACCCGCACGCATCAGTTACTGAAGAAAGAAATAGAAAAATATATCGAATGAAAACGAGAGAAAACAAGTCTGTAGACCAAGCCTGGAACCTGTTGTACCAACGACTGGAACAAGACGGGTTGCTCACCACCGAAAACACGGAACGGCAGCAAGCCCATACATACATCCACCGCAACGGTACAAAGCGACTGGTAACATGGGCCGTAAGCATAGCCGCCCTAATAGCTGCCGTGATAGTAGCCGGTACGCTCGCCTTACGTCCTGCCACAACGGTAACACCCCAGCTGCTCACGCTGCACAGCGCCAAAGGCGACCCTACACTGGTAACCAGCTTCGAAGACGGTTCCATCATTTACCTGAGCGAACAGGCTTCATTGGAATATCCCTCGCACTTTGCCGACGATAAGCGTGAAGTATCCCTGCAAGGAACCGCCTTCTTCGAGGTGAGCAAGAACCGTCAACGCCCGTTTATCATCCAAACCGAGGGTGCAACGGTTGAGGTACTGGGTACTTCGTTCCGGGTAGAGAGCCAGGATAGCAACGACTTCTCCCTGTCGGTACGCACAGGCATGGTAAAGGTAACGTCCAAGAAGGATCAAACCACCGTACTGGTGAAAGCCGGTCAAAAAGTATGGCTGGATGGTGGAACCCTGCAAACAGCCGCTACCACCAACGAATGGGACAATTACCTGCGCCATATCCACTTCAAAGACCAGCACCTGGCCGATGTAGCACGTATCATCAACGAGAATACCGACTCGGTACAACTCAAGATTGACCCCACACTGGGCGACCGCCAGATAACCGTTACCTTCCAGAACGATACCCCGGAGACGATGGCACGCGTTATCTGCGCCGTGATGAACCTCGAGTTCAGCCGGCAACAAAACATACTGTACATTACACAAAAATAAGTTCAATAGGTATGAAAGAGGTTCGAGCCATCACGCTTCGTTTCCTGTTCTGCTTGCTTGCGCTCTTCTTTATGGGAGCAACGGCTGCAGGGCAAGGAGACGAACGGCTCAACCGGATTATCCACCTGAAAGAGATGAAGGGTACGCGGTACCAACTGCTCCGTCAGGTATCCGAGCTTACCGGCTACCTGTTTGTGTACGATAGCCGGGTGGTGAACAACGACGAAACTACCCGTATCCGTAAGGGAGAATATACGGTGAAAGAGGCTGTATGCTCCATTGCCGGCAATAAGAACCTGCAACTCAGTTTCCTGGGCAATCACCTGTTGCTCAGCCTGCCCGAGGTTCCTAAAGCGCCTGTGCAAACACTAATAACTATTCCCGAGCCTTCTTACTTCACCATCGAAGGCATGGTGTACGACCGCTACTCCAAGGAACCCCTCTCCTCTGCCACCATCAGCGTTAAGCAAGCCGGTATTGGTACGGTAACCAACCTCGAGGGACGTTTCCGCATTACCCTGAATGATTCGTTACGGGAAGCCTCCATCCACGTATCGCACTTAGGTTACGAGAATGTCGAACTATCTGCCGCTATGGCAGCCGGTAAGTACCTGGACGTTGAACTGGAACCACAGGTAATCCCTCTGCAAGAAGTGGTGGTGCGGGCTGTTAATCCGCTGCAAACGGTAGAGAAGATGGTGCAACTGCGGGAACAGAACTACGCCTCGACCCCGTACAATACTACCGCCTTCTACCGCGAAGGAGTAGAGCATAAAAAACGGAATGTCGACCTCACCGAAGGGGTTTTGCGCATCTACAAGGTAGGTTATCAACGTGCTGCTGCCGACCAGGTAAAGCTCATCAAGATGCGTCGTACGGTCGATGTGCAGGAAGAGGATACCATCCTCACCAAAGTAAAATCGGGTATACATGCCACACTACTGCTCGACCTGGTAAAGAACCTGCCCGACTTCCTCACCATGGAGCTTCCCAACCCGTACAACTACATGCATACTGATATTACGGTTATCGATGGGCGGGTGGTTAACGTAATCTCCTTTGAGCAGAAGAAAGATGAAAAAGAACCGTATTACAAGGGTCAGCTATACATCGATACCGAAAACTACGCCCTGGTTGAAGCCCGCTTTGAGATAAACCCCGAGTACGTAGAGAAAGCCACCTACATGTACGTGGAAAAGCAGAGCAAGGAGTACAAACTCACCCTGCAACGGGCTGCTTACGTAGTGTCGTACAAACCATCGCCCGATGGCATATACCAGATAAACCACGTACGGGGCGACCTGGAGTTCCGCATCAAGCGCAAACGCAAATGGTTCGGCTCCGACCTGAAAGTATGGTTCGAGCTGGTAAACTGCAAGACAGAACCTGCCAACGGACAGGGCATTCCCCGTAACGAACGCATCCCGCAACGCACCATCTTCTCCGAGGTGAAGCATGCCTACGATGCCAACTTCTGGGGACATTTTAACGTAATTCCTCCCGAAGACAAGCTAAAAGAATTAATTTTGCAGAACCTCAGCGAAACAGCCGGGGAATAAAACAAGATACTATAATGGAAGTAATGCGTTGCAAATGGGCAGGCACCGACCCGCTCTATATCAAGTACCACGATGAAGAGTGGGGACGTGAAGTTACCAACGACCGTGTGATGTTCGAGTTCCTGGTACTCGAGAGTGCGCAGGCAGGATTGAGTTGGATTACCATTCTGCGCAAGCGTGAAGGCTACCGCAATGCCTTTGCCAACTTCGACCCGGAGAAGGTTGCTGCCTTTACCGATACAGATGTGGAACGCCTGATAAAAGACGAAGGCATCATCCGCAACCGCAATAAGATTGTTTCCACCATCTCCAACGCCCGTTACTTCCTGGAAGTACAACAGGAGTTTGGCAGTTTCTGCACCTACATGAAGAGCTTCCTGCCCGATGGTAAGCCCATTATCAACCACTGGAAGTCAATGAACGAAGTTCCCGCCTCCACTCCCCTGTCAGATGCTATCAGCAAGGACATGAAGAAGCGCGGATTCAAGTTCTTCGGTACCACCATTTGTTATGCCCACCTGCAAGCCGTAGGATACGTTAACGACCATACTACCGATTGCATCTGCCGGAAATAATATTTTACCAAAAGACGGTTCATATAGGTAAGGGGCTGGAAGCCCTGAATACTTCAGCCCAGGGTAGAACCCTGGGTAGACGGATTACCGTTTTTTTATGGAGTGCTGAAGGCACGAAACAAGGTGGCGTGCTTCCAGCACTTGGAATGATGGTTGGTATGGACACCCAGGGTTCTACCCTGGGCTGAAGTATTCAGGGCTTCCAGCCCCTTACCTGCACCTAAAGTGACGAAGAACCAAAGACCTGCAATTTCTATTTCTTTACTACGGGTAAAGAAAATAACAAACTGAGCCTCTGTCACTTATGTAACAATAAAAGAACCCCGGCAAGACGAACAAACCGTCTGCCGGGGTTAACTTTACTACTATGGTAGTGTGCTGATTATAATATTCCTTGAGCCATCATAGCTTTGGCAACCTTCATGAATCCGGCTACGTTAGCACCTTTCACGTAGTTGATATAGCCATCTTCCTCGGTACCATATTGTACACAAGCTTCGTGGATATTCTTCATGATGCTCTTCAACTTTTCGTCTACCTCTTCCGAGCTCCAGCTCAGTTTGATAGAGTTCTGAGTCATTTCCAAGCCCGATACCGATACACCACCTGCATTGGCAGCTTTACCCGGAGCATACAGAATCTTGGCATCCTGGAATACTTTTACAGCTTCCGGAGTGCTGGGCATGTTAGCACCCTCGGATACCGCCATACAGCCGTTGGCTACCAGTGCACGGGCATAGTCACCATTCAATTCGTTCTGCGTAGCCGAAGGCAATGCGATGTCGCACTTCTCGCCCCAGGGTTTTGCTCCCTCTACGTACTTGCAACCGTAAGTCTCTGCATATTCACGAATACGTCCGCGGTACAGGTTCTTGAGTTCCATGATGTAGTTCAGCTTTTCGCGGTCGATACCTGCGGGGTCGTAGATGTAACCGTCAGAGTCAGAGCAGGTAACTACCTTGCCGCCCAGTTCAATCACCTTTTCGATGGTATATTGGGCTACGTTACCCGAACCTGATACCAGGCAAGTCTTTCCTTTCAGGTCGGTACCCTTACGCTTCAACATTTCCATGAGGAAGTAGATGTTACCGTAACCGGTAGCTTCCGGACGAATCAACGAACCGCCAAACTCACGGCCTTTACCTGTGAAAGTACCTGTAAACTCGTGTGTAAGCTTCTTATACATACCAAACATGTAACCTACTTCACGGCCACCTACACCGATATCACCTGCAGGTACGTCGGTTTCGGGACCAATGTGACGCCACAACTCCAACATAAAGGCTTGTACAAAGCGCATTACTTCAGCGTTCGACTTGCCACGCGGAGAGAAGTCCGAACCACCTTTACCACCACCCATAGGCAATGTAGTGAGTGAGTTCTTGAATGTTTGCTCGAATGCGAGGAACTTCAGGATTCCAAGATTTACCGAAGAGTGAAAACGGATACCACCTTTGTACGGGCCGATAGCGTTGTTGTGTTGCACGCGGTAACCCATGTTGGTTTGCACGTTGCCGTTATCGTCTACCCAAGTAATACGGAACTGGTACACTCTTTCGGGAATACACAGACGTTCAATCAGGTTGGCTTTATCAAACTCCGGATGTTTGTTGTATTCTTCTTCAATAGTCGAAAGAACTTCTTCTACTGCCTGATGGTACTCGGGTTCATTGGGGAACCTTCTCTTCAAATCTTCTAATACCTTAACTGCATTCATAATCTATTTTCTTTTATTTGGTTTTATATTTACTACTGTTTTTGCATGTACATTACCTGTCGTTGATTTTACAAATAATGCAACTTAATCATTACATATAATATACTTTTTGCTTCTCGTTTCAAGTTTTCGGTTACAAAAGTAACTATAAATATTAAAAACACAAACATTTTTTAAAGAAAAACGGCATAAAACATTAAATTTAATGTTTTATGCCGTACAAAGCAGAGGAAAAAAGATATTATTTACCTCTTTTCAGTGACTTAAAGACGGGAATAAACACAAAAGCTGCCGAAAGCACAAGTGTAACTACCACCGGACCGTCAATTCGTTCGGCATTCACCAGTATGTAGTAGCAAAGTGCCACCCATAGCAGAACGATGCAAACAATTTGTGATTTGGCTAACTTGCGTTTCATTACAATCCTTGTTTCTTCTTCGCTACAATGGCATCGATGGCTGCTACGGCGGTGATGTTCACAATGTCGCGTACGGAGCTTTCAATGTCGGTAAAGTGAATAGGCTTGTTCAATCCCATCTGGATAGGGCCGATAAGTTCCGTATCGGTCATGGCCTGAATGAGTTTGTATCCCGAGTTGGCCGACGACAGGTTGGGGAATATCAATGTATTCACGTCCTTGCCTTTGAGGCGGGTAAACGGATACTTGCTGTCGCGCAATTCGCGTGACATGGCGAAGTTAACCTGCATTTCGCCATCGATAGCCAAATCGGGGTAATTGGTTTGCATGTAGCTAACCGCTTCGTGTACGGTGGCAGGGCTACCTACCTGGTCGGAACCGAAGTTGGAGTACGAAATCATCGCCATTACCGGAGTCTGGTTAAAGAAGCGTACCGTATCGGCAGCCAGACGGGCTATGTCGGTAAGTGTTTCCTGGTTGGGGTGACGGTTAATCAACGTATCCGCCAGGAAGTAAGTACCTTTCTTGGAGTTCAGGATGTGCATGGTACCGAAGTG
>JAVBVL010000012.1:0-23581 GCA_031554285.1 Bacteroides sp. | reverse complement strand
CAGGTGGTTACAGCACAAGGGTTCCACCTCTTCCCATTCCGAACAGAGAAGTTAAGCCTTGTCACGCCGATGGTACTGCGTAACAGTGGGAGAGTAGGTAACCGCCGTCTTCAGAAGAGTCTTTTTGAGCAATAGCTTGAGAAGACTCTTTTTTTTTGTTATTATTACTCCTAAAATCTTCTTTTTTCCGCTTTTTTGACTATATTTACACACATAACCTATCCTTTAGTTAGACAGACAGTGACAACAAACAACTAAAATTACATACATTATGGAGAACAAGATTCAGTCGCTAACCGATAAACTCTATCGGGAAGGGGTGGAGAAAGGCAATGAAGAAGCCCGGCGACTTGTAACTAATGCGCAGGAAGATGCTCAAAAAATTGTAGCAGAAGCCCGCCAGGAAGCAGAACGTATTATTGCTGCTTCACGTAAGGCTAACGAGGAACTGACCGAGAATACAAAGTCAGAGTTGAAATTGTTTGCAAGCCAATCGGTTCAGGCTTTGAAATCTGAGATTGCAACAATGGTAACCGACAAAATTGTTTCGGCCTCTGTGAAAGATTTTGCCCAAAACAAAGAATATCTTTCTGCATTCATTGTGGCTCTCGCTTCTAAATGGAGTGTAGACGAACCCATCGTGATTTCAACAGCCGACGCCGATTCCCTGAAAAGCTATTTTATGACCCATGCTAAAGCATTACTCGACAAAGGGGTAGCTATAGAGCAAGTGAACGGACAGCCCACGCTGTTTTCAGTTTCACCTGCCGACGGTTCGTATAAGGTAAACTTCGGCGAAGAGGAATTTATGAACTATTTTAAAGAATTCCTGCGTCCGCAACTGGTAGAAATGCTCTTCTAAACAACGCTGCTATGGGAACATATTATTATTTAGTGGCGGGTTTGCCTGACCTTACATTGGAGGACAGCAAGCTTAACTATACCGTAGCCGATTTCAGGACCGAGATTTATCCGCAACTAACTGCTGCCGATAAGAAGTTGGTCGACCTGTTTTACCTGCAATACGACAATGCCAATGTGCTTCGGTTATTGAAGAACAAAGAGACCAATTTGCTTGCACAAGGTAACTTTGCAATAAGCGAACTTATTGACGGAATGGAAGCTGTAAAGGAAGGAGCAGAGGTAAAGAAATTTCCATCTTATTTAACAGCCTACTTGACAGGATACTACCAGGCTCCGGCAGGAGAGGAACCTCGGGAAGATGCACTGACCGCAGGATATTATGCCTATGCCATGCAAATTGACAATGCCTTTGTATCCGCGTGGTTTGAATTCAGTTTGAATGTCAATAATATTCTGAATGCATTGACTTCCCGCAAGTACAAGTGGGAAGTGGCAGCCAATGTTGTAGGACACAGCGAAGTGTGCGAAGCGTTACGTAGTTCGGGTGCCCGTGATTTCGGCCTGTCGGGTGAAGTGGAATATTGGGAAGCCGTGCAGAAAATCAGTGAAATAGAAGAGTTGACGGAGCGGGAGAAGAAACTGGATACTTTCCGTTGGAATTGGATGGAAGAGCATACTTTCTTCGACTATTTCGGCATTGAACCGCTCTTTGTATTCTTGCTGAAACTGGAAATGATAGAGCGTTGGCTGAGGTTGGATAAGGAAAAAGGCAGTGAACTGTTCCGCAGAATGATTGAGGAACTGAAAAATGAAGTGAGAATTCCTACCGAATTTAAATAGAAAGAAACTAAAAAAACATATATGGCAACAAAAGGAACTGTTTGTGGCGTTATAGCCAATATGGTAACCCTCGTTGTGGATGGTCCGGTGGCTCAGAATGAAATTTGTTACATACTGACCGGTGGTGATCGTTTGATGGCAGAGGTGATTAAGGTAGTAGGCATGCATGTGTACGTTCAAGTGTTTGAAAGTACACGCGGATTGAAAGTGGGTGCCGAGGCGGAGTTTACGGGACACATGCTCGAGGTAACACTGGGACCGGGTATGTTATCGCGCAATTATGACGGGCTGCAGAACGACCTGGATAAGATGGACGGCGTATTCCTGAAACGGGGAGATTATACTTTCCCCTTGAATGAGGAGAAGCTGTGGCACTTTGTTCCAATGGTCGCTGCGGGCGATAAAGTCACCGCTTCGGCTTGGTTGGGGCAGGTGGACGAGAACTTCCAACCGTTGAAGATTATGGCTCCGTTTACCCTGCAAGGCACTTGTACGGTAAAGTCGGTAGCTGCTGAAGGCGATTACACGATTTATGATACTGTAGCGGTACTTACAACCGAGCAAGGTACCGAAATCAGCGTGAATATGATACAGAAATGGCCGGTGAAGCGTGCCATGACCAACTACAAAGAGAAGCCACGTCCCTTTAAACTCTTGGAAACAGGCGTACGCGTAATTGATACCCTGAATCCGATTGTAGAGGGAGGAACGGGATTTATCCCCGGACCTTTCGGAACGGGTAAAACCGTGCTGCAGCACGCTATCTCCAAACAAGCCGAAGCCGACATCGTAATTATTGCTGCGTGTGGCGAGCGTGCCAATGAGGTAGTAGAAATCTTTACCGAATTTCCAGAATTGGTGGACCCGCACACCGGGCGCAAGTTGATGGAGCGTACCATCATTGTAGCCAATACTTCGAACATGCCGGTAGCAGCCCGCGAGGCTTCGGTATATACCGCCATGACTATGGCCGAGTTTTATCGCGCCATGGGATTGAAGGTTCTGTTAATGGCCGACTCTACCTCTCGTTGGGCGCAAGCCTTGCGCGAAATGTCCAACCGTATGGAAGAACTTCCCGGTCCCGATGCTTTCCCGATGGACTTGTCGTCTATCATCTCCAACTTCTACGGACGTGCAGGATATGTATTGCTCGATAACGGCTCTACTGGTTCTATTACTTTTATTGGTACGGTATCGCCTGCCGGTGGTAACCTGAAAGAACCGGTGACCGAGAATACCAAGAAGGTAGCCCGTTGCTTCTATGCTTTGGAACAAGAACGTGCCGATAGGAAACGTTATCCGGCGGTGAATCCCATCGACTCGTATTCCAAGTACATTGAATACCCTGAATTTGAAGCATACGTAGCCAAGAATATTGGTAGCGATTGGCTGACGAAGGTAAACGATATCAAAACCCGCCTGCAACGTGGTAAGGAAATCTCCGAACAAATCAACATCCTGGGTGATGACGGCGTACCGGTAGAATACCATGTAACCTTCTGGAAATCGGAATTGATTGACTTCGTGATTCTGCAGCAGGATGCATTTGATGAGATAGACGCTGTAACGCCCGTTGAACGTCAGGAAGCTATCCTGAACCGGGTAATCGACATCTGCCATACGGAGTTCGACTTTGATAACTTCAACGAGGTAATGGATTACTTCAAGAAGATGATTAACATCTGCAAGCAGATGAACTACGCTGTGTTCAAGTCGGATAATTACGAGCAATGCTGCGTACAGTTGGATGAACTGGTAAACGAGAAGAAAGTGTAACCCCCTAAACAGAAAAAGATGGCAACAAAAGCTTTTCAAAAGATATATACCCAGATAACCCGTATTACCAAGGCTACCTGTTCATTAAAGGCAAGCGGGGTGGGGTACGATGAGCTGGCTACCGTAAACGGTAAGTTGGCACAGGTGGTAAAGATTGTAGGCGACGAGGTAACTCTGCAGGTATTTGAAGGTACCGAGGGTATTCCTACCAATGCCGAAGTGGTATTCCTGGCTAAATCGCCTACGCTGAAAGTGAGCGAACAGTTGGCAGGGCGTTTCTTCAACGCCTTTGGCGACCCTATCGACGGTGGTCCCGAGGTAGACGGGGAAGAGGTGGAGATTGGCGGTCCGTCGGTAAACCCGGTTCGCCGTAAACAACCCTCCGAGCTCATTGCAACCGGTATTGCCGGTATCGACTTGAACAATACCTTGGTGTCGGGACAAAAGATTCCGTTCTTTGCCGACCCTGACCAACCGTTTAACCAGGTAATGGCCAATGTGGCGATGCGTGCCGAAACGGACAAGATTATCCTGGGTGGTATGGGTATGACCAATGACGACTACCTGTACTTCAAACAGGTATTCTCCAATGCCGGTGCGCTGAACCGTATTATAAGTTTTGTGAATACTACGGAGAATCCACCGGTAGAACGTCTGTTGGTACCCGATATGGCATTGACGACAGCCGAATATTTCGCAGTGAAGAATAATGAAAAAGTATTGGTGCTGCTTACCGATATGACTTCATACTCCGATGCACTGGCTATTGTATCCAACCGCATGGACCAGATTCCGTCGAAGGATTCCATGCCGGGTTCGCTTTACTCGGACCTGGCTAAGATTTACGAGAAGGCGGTACAGTTCCCGGATGGTGGTTCCATTACCATCATTGCGGTAACTACACTGTCGGGTGGCGATATTACCCATGCCGTACCCGATAATACCGGATATATTACTGAGGGGCAGTTGTTCCTGCGCCGGGATAGCGACATCGGTAAGGTGATTGTCGACCCCTTCCGCTCCTTGTCGCGTTTGAAACAGTTGGTTACCGGGAAGAAAACCCGTCACGACCATCCGCAGGTGATGAATGCCGCCGTACGTCTGTATGCCGATGCCGCCAATGCCAAGACGAAGATGGAGAACGGTTTCGACCTCACCAACTACGACGAACGTACACTGGCCTTTGCCAAGGATTACTCGGATAAGTTGCTGGCTATCGATGTGAACCTCGACACTACCGAGATGCTTGATGTAGCGTGGAGCTTGTTCAGCAAGTATTTCCGCCCGGAAGAGGTGAATATAAAGAAAGAGTTAATCGATGAATTCTGGAAATAAGAACTACACGTGGCTATAAAATTTCAATACAATAAAACGTCCCTTCAGCAACTTGAAAAGCAACTGAAAGTGCGCGTACGTACCCTCCCCATCATTAAGAATAAGGAGAGTGCCCTGCGCATGGAGGTAAAGCGTTGCAAAGGCGAAATTGTCAAACTGGATAGTAGTTTGGAGGCACAAGTGAGCGCCTATGAATCTACCTTCGCTCTTTGGAATGAGTTTGACGCTTCGCTGCTGGCTGTAAAGGACGTTCATCTCGGTGTCAGGAAGATTGCCGGGGTGCGGATACCGCTACTGGAGAAGGTGGAGTTTGAGATAAAGCCGTACAGTATGTTCAACGCTCCCAAGTGGTATGCCGATGGTATCCACTTGTTGAAAGAGCTTGCACATACAGCGATTGAACGGGAATTTGTCTTGGCAAAATTGAACCTGCTGGAGCATGCCCGCAAAAAGACCACCCAAAAGGTGAATCTTTTTGAGAAGGTGCAGATACCCGGCTACCAGGATGCGGTACGTAAGATTAAGCGCTTCATGGAGGACGAAGAGAATCTGTCGAAGTCGTCCCAGAAGATTCTAAAATCGCAACAAGAGAAAAGGAAGGAGGAAGAAGTATGATTACCAAGATGAAAAAACTGACCTTCCTTGCTTACCATAAAGAGTACCAGGAGTTTCTGGAACAAGTGCGTACTTTGGGTGTGGTGCATGTGGTAGAGAAACAACAAGGAATGGCGGAGGATAAGGCGTTGCAGGAAAGCATGGCGCTCTCTGCCCGGGCAACCGCTACCTTGAAGATACTTCAAAACCAGAAGTTTCCTAAAGGGGTAATGCCCGTTACCGAAGGTACGCCCACCCGTGGCTTGGAGGTGTTAAACAAAGTAGACACCTTGCTGTTGGAAAAAAGCCGGTTGGCACAGCAAGCCACTGCCTACGCCAAAGAGATTGAGGTGTTGGAGTGTTGGGGTAACTTTGAACCGGACGATATCCGTAAACTGGCTGCTGCCGGTTACCGGATAGGCTTTTATAGCTGTGCGGAAGGAAACTATCAGCCCGAGTGGGAAGAGTTGTACCAAGCCATTGTTATTCAACGTGCCTCTTCTAAAGTATATTTTGTAACGGTAACCAAAGCCGGCGAAGAAGCTGAGCCGGATGCCGAACAAATGAAACTACCGGCTTACTCCTTGGCACGCCTGAAACAACTGTGTAGCGAAACCGCCCAACTACAAGCCGATGCAGACAAGCAGTTGTTGGAGGTAGCCGTACAGGACACAGCCTCGGTACAAGCTTTGCGTGAGGAAGCAAACAGTAAAATAGCTTTTGCCAAAGTGGTGCTCAGTACCGAACAGGTAGCAGGCGAAAAACTGATGCTGCTTGAAGGATGGGCGCCCGCATCGGCTGAGCAAGCCATTCGCGAGTATCTGGACAAAACGGGTGTATATTATGATATTGCCAACCCTACGCCAGAAGATAATGTGCCTATTTTGTTGAATAACAAAGGATTGTTTGCCTGGTTTGAACCCATCTGCAAACTTTATATGCTTCCCAAGTACAATGAATTGGATTTGACCCCGTTCTTTGCCCCGTTCTTTATGCTCTTCTTCGGCTTATGCCTGGGCGATTCCGGTTACGGATTATTCCTGTTCCTGGGCGCTACCGGTTACCGGTTGATGGGCAAGAACCTGAGCGATACCATGAAACCTATCCTGTCATTGGTACAGGTGTTGGCGGCATCTACCTTCTTTGCCGGTTTGCTGACGGGTACTTTCTTCGGTGCCAGCATATATGACCTTCCGTGGCCGTTTGTACAACGTTTGAAGGGGGCTGTCTTTATGGATAATAGTGCAATGTTCCAACTATCGTTAATTTTGGGTGCTATTCAGATTGTATTTGGTATGATGCTGAAAGCAGTAAACCAGGCTATCCAGTTTGGCATGAAGTATGCCCTTGCCACCATCGGTTGGATTATTCTGCTATTGGCTACCGCTTTGGCTGCTTTGCTTCCTGCCGTGTTGTCGTTAGGTAGTACTGTGTATTATATAATACTGAGTATCTCGGGGATATTGATTTTCGTCTTCAACAGTCCCGGGAAGAATATTTTCGTGAACCTCGGGCTAGGATTGTGGGATGCTTACAACATGGTAACCGGATTGTTAGGTGACGTGCTGTCGTACGTACGATTGTTTGCTTTGGGACTCTCCGGAGGTATCTTGGCAGGTGTATTCAACAGTTTAGCAGTAGGCATGAAACCCGATAATATCATAGCAGGTCCAATTGTGATGGTGCTTATATTTGTCATTGGGCATGCTATCAATCTTTTTATGAATGTACTGGGAGCCATGGTGCACCCCATGCGTCTCACCTTTGTGGAGTTTTTCAAGAATTCCGGTTATGAGGGTGGGGGCAAAGCGTACACTCCTTTCAAAAAATAAGTAAAACAATAAATAAAAACATCAGATTATGGAAATGAATTTGTTAATTGCCTATTTAGGTATTGCAGTAATGATTGGTTTGTCGGGCATAGGTAGTGCTTATGGAGTAACAATTGCAGGGAACGCTGCGGTGGGTGCCTTGAAGAAGAATGATGGTGCATTTGGTAATTTCCTTGTGTTGACAGCCCTTCCGGGTACACAAGGGTTGTATGGTTTCGCCGGATACTTTATGTTTCAGTCAATCTTCAATATCCTTACGCCTCAAATCACGAGTATTCAGGCTTGTGCTGTATTAGGAGCGGGCATAGCACTGGGATTGGTAGCTTTGTTCTCGGCTATTCGTCAGGGACAGGTATGTGCCAATGGTATTGCGGCCATCGGTCAGGGCCACAACGTATTTACCAATACCTTGATTCTGGCAGTTTTTCCCGAATTGTATGCTATCGTTGCTTTAGCGGCTACTTTCTTGATTGGAAGCGCTATTCAATAATCCGTTTTTCAAGAAATTTCATTGAATAAAGTAAACTCCCGGGGTCGATAACGGATCCCGGGAGTTTGTGTAGAAACCTGTTACTTGATAGGTTACAAATGTGTTAAAGAGGCTCTTCGGAAACGTTTGTTTATCTTTGTTATACTATATTTTTCGTAGATACCGCCGTTTTCTAATAAATAATGCGTAATTTTGCATCCATTACACGAAATAGAGTATTAGTTAGGTATGGTAAACGATTTAATGACCCCCGATTATATCTTTGAATCAAGTTGGGAGGTATGTAATAAGGTGGGAGGCATCTATACAGTTCTATCCACCCGGGCAAACACTTTGCAGGCAAAATTCCACGATAAACTGTTTTTCATCGGTCCTGATTTCTGGAAAGGTAAAGAGAATCCTCTGTTTATTGAACAAGAAAACTTTTGTGCCGCTTGGAAAGCACATGCCCTTGAGAAAGATAACCTTTCTGTACGCATCGGCCGGTGGAATATTCCGGGACAACCTATTGTATTCCTGGTTGATTTTGAACCCTTCTTCGCGATTAAGAATGAAATATATTCAGAACTGTGGAACCACTTCCAGGTGGATTCGTTGCACGCCTATGGCGATTATGACGAAGCTTCCATGTTCTCGTATGCTGCCGGTAAGGTGGTAGAGAGTTTCTACCGTTACAACCTGACCGAGAGCGACAAAGTAATATACCACGCCAATGAGTGGATGACCGGCTTGGGGGCTTTATACCTGCAAGTGGCTGTTCCCGAAATTGCTTCTATCTTTACTACCCACGCTACCTCCATCGGACGTTCCATTGCCGGTAACAACAAACCGTTGTACGACTACCTGTTTGCTTACGATGGCGACCAGATGGCACAGGAACTCAACATGGAGTCAAAACACTCCATTGAAAAGCAAACCGCCCATATGGTTGACTGCTTTACTACCGTTAGCGAGATAACCAATAATGAATGTAAAGAGTTGCTTAACAAACCTGCCGATGTAATCCTTATGAATGGTTTCGAGGACGACTTCGTACCCAAAGGAAGCACTTTCACCGGAAAGCGCAAGCGTGCCCGCCAAACAATGCTGCACGTAGCCAACAGCTTGTTGGGAACAAATATGAACGATGATACGTTGATTATCGGCACCAGCGGACGGTATGAATTTAAGAACAAGGGTATCGATGTATTCCTGGAAGCACTGAATCGCTTGAACCGCGATAAGAACCTGAAGAAGAATGTCCTGGCATTTATCAATGTTCCGGGATGGGTGGGTGAGCCGCGTGAAGACCTGAAAACACGCCTCAAGAGCAAAGAGAAATTTACCACTCCGCTGGAAGTACCGTTTATCACCCACTGGCTGAATAACATGACACATGACCAGGTACTCGATATGTTGAAGTACATGGGTATGAGTAACCGTGCCGAAGATAAAGTGAAAATTGTGTTCGTTCCCTGCTATCTGGATGGCAAGGACGGCATCATGAATAAAGATTATTACGATTTGTTGTTGGGTGAAGACCTTAGTGTTTATCCCTCGTACTACGAACCGTGGGGATACACTCCGTTGGAAAGCGTGGCTTTCCGCGTACCTACCATTACTACCGACCTGGCCGGATTCGGCCTTTGGGTAAACGGGCTGAAGAATCAGCACGGTATTAACGATGGGGTAGAGGTATTGCACCGGTCGGACTATAACTACTCGGAAGTGGCAGATGGCATCAAAGATACCGTTTCGCTGTTCTCCGCGAAGAGTGACAGTGAAGTGAAAGAAATACGCAAGCGTGCTGCCGAGGTGGCAGAACAGGCTTTGTGGAAACACTTCATCGAGAACTACTACAAAGCTTATGACATTGCCTTGCGCAATGCCATTAAACGTCAGTTGAATTAATTTTTTATTAAGTAAATAGCAAAGCATTATGAAGGTTAAAGTTAGTAATGTAAACACTCCTAACTGGAAGGAAGTAACTGTTAAAGCCCATATCCCGGCCGAACTTCAAAAATTGGCAGAGGTTTCACGGAATATCTGGTGGTCATGGAACTACGAAGCTACTGAGCTGTTCAGAGATTTGGACCCCACTCTCTGGAAGGAATCCGGACACAATCCTGTACTCTTGCTCGAACGTATGAGCTATGAGAAGTTGGAAGCGCTGGCTAAAGACAAAGTGATTTTGAAACGCATGAACGATGTGTATACACAGTTCAGAACCTATATGGATGTTACGCCGGATGCAAACCGTCCGTCAGTAGCTTATTTTAGCATGGAATACGGTATGACTCACGTTCTCAAGGTGTACTCGGGAGGTTTGGGTGTATTGGCAGGCGACTATTTGAAAGAAGCATCAGACAGTAATGTCGATTTGTCGGCTGTTGGTTTCTTGTACCGTTATGGTTACTTTACTCAAAGTCTGGCTATGGACGGACAGCAGATTGCTAACTATGAAGCTCAAAACTTCGGACAGCTTCCGCTGGACAGAGTGATGGATGCCGAAGGCAAACCGTTGACAGTAGCTGTTCCTTACATGAATTACTTTGTATATGCCAGCGTATGGCGTGTAAATGTAGGCCGTGTGGCTCTTTACCTGTTGGATACCGATAACGAACAAAACAGCGAATATGACCGTCCTATCACTCACCAATTGTATGGTGGCGACTGGGAAAACCGTTTGAAACAAGAAATCCTCCTGGGTATTGGTGGTATCCTTACCCTGAAGGCTCTGGGTATCAAGAAAGAAGTGTACCACTGTAACGAAGGACATGCTGCTTTGATTAACGTACAACGCATTTGCGATTACGTAGCCGGCGGTTTGAACTACAACCAGGCACTTGAATTGGTTCGTGCTTCTTCTTTGTACACCGTTCACACTCCGGTTCCTGCCGGACACGACTATTTTGACGAAAGCCTCTTTGGTAAATACATGGGCGGTTACCCCGCTTTGATGGGTATCAGCTGGGACGACTTGATGGACTTGGGTCGCAGCAACCCGGGCGATAAGGGCGAACGTTTCTGTATGTCTACCTTTGCTTGCAACACTTCACAGGAAGTTAACGGCGTAAGCTGGTTGCACGGTAAGGTATCGCAAGAGATGTTCTCGTCTATCTGGAAAGGTTATTTCCCTGAAGAGAGCCACGTAGGTTACGTAACCAACGGTGTTCACTTCCCCACCTGGAGCGCTACCGAATGGAAACAATTGTATGCTAAATATTTCAGTGAAAACTTCCTGAACGACCAGTCGAACCCGAAAATCTGGGAAGCCATTTACAATGTGCCCGATGAAGAGATTTGGAATACCCGTATGGCGATGAAGAACAAACTGGTGGATTACATCCGCAAGCAGTTCCGCGATACCTGGTTGAAGAACCAGGGTGATCCTTCACGCATCGTTTCGTTGATGGATAAGATTAACCCGAACGCGTTGCTGATTGGTTTTGGCCGTCGTTTTGCTACTTACAAACGTGCCCACCTGTTGTTTACCGACCTGGATCGTTTGGCTAAGATTGTAAACAACCCCGACTACCCGGTACAGTTCCTGTATACAGGTAAGGCTCACCCGCACGATGGTGCAGGTCAGGGTTTGATTAAGAAGATTATTGAAATCTCTCGCCGTCCGGAGTTCTTAGGTAAGATTATTTTCCTCGAAAACTACGATATGCAATTGGCGCGTCGTATGGTATCGGGTGTAGATATTTGGTTGAACACACCTACTCGTCCGCTTGAAGCATCGGGAACATCGGGCGAAAAGGCTTTGATGAATGGCGTTGTTAACTTCTCAGTACTTGACGGATGGTGGTTGGAAGGCTACCGCGAAGGTGCAGGCTGGGCTTTGACCGAAAAGCGTACATACCAAAACCAGGAACACCAGGATCAATTGGACGCTGCTACTATCTACAGCATCCTCGAAACAGAAATCCTGCCGTTGTACTACGCTCGTAACAAGAAGGGCTTCTCTGAAGGTTGGGTGAAGACAGTGAAGAACTCCATCGCTCAGATTGCTCCGCACTACACCATGAAGCGTCAGTTGGACGATTACTTCAGCAAGTTCTATACCAAGCTGGCTAAGCGTTCGGCTATCTTGTCGGCAAACAACAATGCCAAAGCAATTGAAATTGCTGCCTGGAAAGAAGAAGTAGCTGCCAAGTGGGATTCTATCGAAGTGGTATCTTGCGAAACCAGTGAAGCAATGGCAAGCGGCGAAATTGAAAGCGGAAGCGAATATACCGTTACGTATGTAATTGACGAAAAAGGCTTGAACGATGCTATCGGTTTGGAACTGGTAACTACCTATACGGCTGCCGATGGTAAGCAACATGTATACTCGGTTGAACCGTTCGAAGTAGTGAAACGTGATGGTAACTTGTACACCTTCCAGGCTAAGCACAGCTTGTCTAATGCAGGTAGCTTCAAGGTATCGTACCGTATGTTCCCCAAGAACTCAGATCTCCCGCACCGTCAGGACTTCTGCTATGTACGTTGGTTTGCTTAATAGCAACAGAATATATGAAAGAAACCCGGCTTCAGTGTGAGGCCGGGTTTTTTTATTGTGTTACCTTTGCAACTAAAATAGCATACTATGTTTATCGTTATCGGAATCATGCTTGCTGGAGTGCTGATAGGTTATCTGCTCCGGAATCAAAAAATAGCGTGGATACACAAAGTGATTACCTTGCTGATATGGGCGTTGCTTTTCCTGCTCGGTATCGAGGTGGGACAGAACGACGCTATTATCAAGGGACTGCATAACATCGGGTTCGAAGCGGCGGCTATTACCCTGGCTTCGGTTATAGGCAGTACGCTCTTTGCCTGGGGCTTGTGGTGCCTGATTACCAAGAAGGAGGCAAAACCATGAAGGGAAGCCTGATTATTGTCTCGTTCTTCGTGGTGGGGGTAATTTGCGGAGTATTTCACCTGGTGCCGTTCAATCCGGCGGAGAGCAAGGTGAGCTTTTACGCGCTGGCTGCCCTGATGTTCTGCGTAGGTATTGCCGTGGGAGCCGATCCGAAAACGTTGAAGAGCTTCCGTTCACTCAACCCCCGGCTGGTATTTCTGCCGGTAATGACTATTTTGGGTACTCTGTCGGGCTGCGTGGTGGTTAGCTTCTTCCTGGGACATCGTTCGGTATTCGATTGCCTGGCAGTGGGCTCGGGTTTTGGGTATTACTCGCTGTCGAGCATCTTTATAACCGAGTATAAGGGTGCCGAACTGGGTACTATTGCCTTGCTATCAAATATTTTGCGCGAAATTACCGCCCTGTTGGCCGCTCCGTTTCTGGTGAGGTATTTCGGTAAACTGGCACCTATCTCGGTAGGAGGTGCCACAACGATGGACACCACCTTGCCTATCATTACCCGTTGCTCGGGACAGGAGTATGTCATTGTTTCGCTCTTTCACGGATTCATGGTCGATTTCAGCGTGCCGTTTCTGGTTACGCTGTTTTGTTCCCTATAAATGAAAAAAGCTACGGGCGGTAAGGCTCGTAGCTTTTTTATATCTCGTAGGAGAGGGGTTACTTGATAACTTCTGCCAATTTAGCGTTCAGTTCGTCGCCATGCAAGCCACGGGCAATGATGGTACCTTCGCCGTCAATCAGGATGGTGTGCGGAATGCTGTTGATAGCATATACCTTGGCACCTTCGCTGTTCCAGTATTTCAGGTCCGACATTTGCGGCCAGGTTATACCCAACTTCTTAATACCGTCTTTCCAGGCATCGCCAGTTTGGTCGAACGATACGCCTACAATTTCAAAGTTCTTGTCTTTGTATTGCTTGTAAGCTTCTACCAGGTTAGGCATTTCACGACGACAGGGGCCGCACCAGCTTGCCCAGAAGTCAATCAATACCACCTTGCCTTTACCTACATAGTCAGAAAGTTTAACGGGCTTTCCTTCGGGGGTAAGCATTTCGAGTTCGGCAAACTTCTTGCCTACAGCGGTTTCTTTCTTCTTTTCGGTAATTTCTTTAATCTTCACAATTACCTCGTCGTTTTGGTAAGCGGCAGGAATTTGTTGCAGCAGGGCATCGCATTCTTCGTTATCCAAGCTATAATAATTCTTTTTGAACAACATTACACCTACCGGGTTGGTAATGTTTGTATTAATACCTTCTTTGGTGATGGTAGTCATTTCTTCTTCCAATGCATTGAGTTCTTTCGATTTCTCGGCTCTTTGTTCATCGGTCAGTGTGGTATCGGCCATGCTTTCGAAAAGAGTTTTTCCTTTGGCATTCAGTGCGTTCAGTTTTCCTCTTACTACCTGGTAAGCGTCATTATTAGGAGTACCTGTTGCCGAGTAGTTTTCCTTCGTCAGCGCCATGTTGATTTTCCCGTTTTCAAGGAAGAAGTCCATGCGCAGCGTTTCGTTGCCTTTCGGATAAGTTACGTAACGGCTAACTACCGAATCC
The DNA here is from genome assembly GCA_031554285.1 of Bacteroides sp. Classification (GTDB taxonomy): domain Bacteria; phylum Bacteroidota; class Bacteroidia; order Bacteroidales; family Bacteroidaceae; genus Bacteroides. Next base: position 9,455 of record JAVBVL010000012.1, on the reverse strand, counting down.
TGCGTTCCTTTGAAAGTAAATGTGCCGTTGGTAATGATGGCGGTATCGAGGCTAACCAGTTGACGGCCTGATACTTCTTGCAATAATACAGTGTCGCCTTCAACAGCGCCCTCAACAGTACCGGTCACTACATAGCCGGGCTGACCTGTACAGGCTACCATGCCCCATACAGCGGCAGCGACTACTAAATAGGTGAGTTTTTTCATGTGCTTGAAAATTAAATGAATAAATATTATAGTCGCAAAGATAAATGATTTTTGCGAACCTATGTAAGTAATGCATAGATATATGTAACATTTGAGGTAAACATTTTGTTGTTTACACAAAAAAAAAGGTCGTTTTCCTTTTAAGTCACAATTATTGTTTATATTTACCGCGTTTTAAAGATTTCTGTTAAAAGGACTTGTATTTCTCCAGAGTTATCTATTCCTATTAAAGACTTCTCACAACATTATTAATTACTTAATTATTTTTTAAATGAACATTTTTATTGCAGGATTGAGCTTTAAATTGAGCGAATCCGATTTGACAGAGTTGTTTGCTGCGTATGGAGAAGTAACTTCAGCAAGAATTATTACAGACAGAGAAACTGGCCGTTCAAAGGGTTACGGTTTCGTAGAAATGAGCGACGACGAAGCCGCAGGCAAAGCTATCGCAGCTTTGAATGAATCGGAAGTAGCCGGTCGTAACATTTCTGTAACCGAAGCTCGTCCCCGCACTGAGTCTGACGCTCCGCGTCGTAGCTATGGTGGCGGTGGCAACCGTGGTGGTGGTTACGGTGGTGGTAACCGCGGTGGTGGTTACGGTGGTGGCCGTGATAGATATTAATAACTTAGGTTAAGTTATTGAATGGAACCGGGAAGGCTTTGGCTTTCCCGGTTTTTTTGTTTTGACTGTGTCTTGTTCTTTTTCTTTTGGCTTGAACCAAAAGAAAAAGAACCAAAAAGAAAAGTTCAAGGCTGCATTTTCTCCGCTACTCCGTTTGTGTGGAAAGCGATCGTCGCGAAACTCGCTCGCTTTGGCTCGCTCAAACAGTCGCTCCTTTACTCGCTTTCCGCACAAACTCCGCTTAACGCTGCGAAAATGAGGCCGGTTCCTTCCCACATTGCACGGCCGGTTGCTAACCCCACCGTTAGCGTGTCCTGTGGGTGCAACTTTGCTTCGCTCGTTGCGGGGGTAGTGTTTTATTATCTTTGCTTCCTTTTACTCTGTTCATCTTTAATTTTTTGTAGTATTCATTACTTGAAAATATTAGGCTTTAATACGCGCGGATGACGGCCTGATAATTTTGTTTCAGGCTCTAATATCGCCGTATTTTCCGATAAAATAGAATTATTAGGCCTTGATATTTTGCTATATACATAAGAATTTTGTTTGGGGCTTCATATCCTTCCTATGTGCTGTATCCTTTTATTTATAGGGGTTTCTGATGAAGTTTTGGGCCTTCATACGGTATTCAGTGCCCTTCATGGGCGAAAAACCTTGTCGGAAATGTGTACAAAAAGACTTCCATCTTTCGGTGCTAAGATGGTTGTGTTTTTTAAAAAGATGGAAATGTTTTAAGGAGAACTCTTCCATCTTTTTATGCTGTTTGGGTGATATTTTTGCTGATAAAGTTGCTTGATTTCAAAGTAGTGCTTCTTGCTATTTGTTGATTATCAGTGAGTTGTGGTGAAGGGCGCTGAATGACGTCTGAAGGGTGCAAAGCTCATTGTAAAGCGCTGATAGCGAGATAGAATATTACGGATGGAGGGTATGAATGCCCTGAATGATTCTCTTTGTATATGTGAGCATAAATAGAAAATATGATATGATTACCCGCAGTTTCAAAAGAAAAGCACCCCGAGCTTTTCAACTGGAGGTGCTTTTATTATTTCAATCCTTTGTGCTTACTTCTTTGTGGAGATTTGCATGGGGATTAGTTTCACGGTTCCGTTCAATCCTGAGGGGAGGGGTGCCCAGGTGGCATAGCTCTTGGGTTTGTAGTCTAAGCTCACGATGTTGGTGTTCTTAAACTTGCGCCAGGGTACGTTTTGGCGGTCGAGCTCGGCAATGCGGTTGGAGGGGAGGTTGGTTACTTCCACTTCAATCACGTTCTTGCCGGGGCGGAGCAGTTTGCCTATTTTGAGTTGGTAGGGAACGGCCCAGGCGGTGCCGGCATCTTGTCCGTTGATGCGTACACGGGCACTTTCGCGTACATCGCCCAGGTCGAGAAGCCACTCGTCGGCAGCTATTTGCGGAAGGGTGATTTCGTTGGTGTACAAGCCGGTTGCCATCGTGTTTTTGGCTTGCGGATGGTCTATTTCTGTCCAGGAGCTTGGAGTATCGATGGCGTAAGTGCCTGTTACTGCGGGTTGGCTCTCTACAAATTTAAGTGTCCATCCGTGGTCGAGGCTAAGGCTGAACGGGGCTTCCTGGTAGTAGGCCCATGCGGGTTGGGTTACTGCGTGATTGAAGGTTTGCAGCAGTACGCTTTCGCCCGATTGGAGTTGCAGGCGTACTTGCAGTTCGCCGTTTACCAATTGGGTTTCGGCCAGGCCTTTCTCGCCGGTCATCGGGTTGAACAGCATAACCGACTGCACTTTATCGGCAGGGATTCCCAAGGGGATGAAGCCGTTAACACCTTTGTTTTGCAGGGAGCTGATGAAGTAGTGGTAGCCGGTGGGGTTAGCACGACGGATGCATTGCAAGCCGTAGTTCAACTTCATAGCTTCGGGACGTACATCACACTTTTGCAGGGCCGAGTGGTAGTTGCTGCCGGTAATGATGCGGCCCTTTTGCAACGGTGCCGACTGGGTGGCATCAAACGAAGCTACCTGCGGAAGTTGGTTCTTCACCTGTGCAAAGCTCTTCCGACGGGCTTCCAGCATACCGTAACCTGGTACGTCTTCCGGATAGTTCTCCATAAATACTACCGTGGCTCCTTGCTTGGCAAGGGCAACCAGGTGAGCCAGTACGGGGGCAGGCATCAGTTTCACGGCGGGAACGATGATGGCTTTGTAATTGGCTCCGCCGGGTGTTTGCAACTGTCCGTCGATAAGGCGGGTTTGCTTCACGAATTTGTCGGAGATATAATCCACATCGTAACCGGCGCTGTTGATTTGGTGGATGGTTTCAATGAATCTGGGTGCCATCTTCTCCATGCCGTGGATGCTGAACAGCAACAGGCGACCGTCTTGTTCCTGCCACATGTCGTACACGGGCAGGTACACCAGGAAGTCGTTATCGGGCTTGCCCATCTGCAGGAAGCTCTGGCAACGGGTAATGTACTCGAAGAAAGCGGGAGCATCGCGCCAAATGCTGTTGGTGGGCGACATGTTGATGGAGGCGTAGAACAACCATCCCGGCCACTGGTCGGTTTTGGGCGAATACGTGGTTCCGTGGAAGAACATGTGGTTCACACCCGATACAAACATCAGGTCCATATCCGGCTTGCATTGTGCCAGTGAGGTACGGAAGTGTTCGGTAAGCCAGGTAAAGGTTTCGGACGATACGTACTTTTTACCGGTGATGTGAGCGGCGGATGAGGCGTATTTCAGCATCGACAGGTCGGAGTCGTTCTTGCGTGTGAGCGAGTCCTGACGCAATCCCTTGATGTGGAACTGTGACAGTCCGAAGCCTTCAATCTCGGGAATATCAACCGTGGCATACGTATCGATGAGGTTAGCGGGTGAGCCGTGTGCCTGGTTACGGGTAATGCTTCCGTGACTGTGCGCCCAGGAAGTCCACTGACTGCTGAAGTTCTCGATGAGCAAGTCCGAAACCGTTTCGCGGTAATCGGATACAATGCGGGCGGTAATATCCGGACGGGCTTCGTCCAGGAATTCCGGGAAGTGGTTTTCCAGTTTGTAACCGCGACGTTTGGCAAACTGTTCAAGCAAGTCGGGAGTCCAATCGCCACCATATACTTCGTACGAGTCGTTGAAGAAGGTGTGCGGGTAAGGCGTATTGGTTGCCTTGAAGGCTTTGGTAAAGCGGTCGAAGTAACGGCCTACGGCTCCTTTCGAGAGGTGGTCCATCACAAATCCCTCGCCACCGGGAGCGGCGCGTTTCACCATCTGTGCCGTTTTGCCGATGTACAGCACCACGATACGCCAGTTGCCTGCCGGAGCCTTCCATTGCAGGGTTCCTTCTTTGGCCTGTGCGGTAATATTCAGGCATTTGCCGTCGGCATACGCCATTACGCGGCTTAGCTTACTGTAACTGCCCGGCTTTAATCCTTGCGGGGTGATGTCCAGCGTTACCGCATTGCCACCCGTTACGTTGTACGATTGGAAGATGGCGCAGGTAGCAGCATCTTCAACACTTACCTCGGGACCTCCGAAAGGCCAGCCGGTACCTGTATTCATGTCGACTTCCATGCCTAAGTGCTTTCCTTCGGCCTGCGTATGTTTCAGCATATCCATCCACGGAGCCGACAGGAAATCGAGCTCATTGGCTTCGTTGCCTTGTACGCCGTAAATCGGAGTAATTTCTACGGTGCCCAGTCCGGCTTTGGCGTACTCGGAGAGGTTGTACGTCAGGTTGGGAGCATCTACTGCATTTCCCATCCACCACCAACGGGTTCCGGGACGGGCCTCGGTAGTTACCTGCGGCCACTCTTGTGCCATCAGGGTAGCGCCGGTGAGTAATAATCCGGCTAATAAGAGGTTTCTTTTCATGATATAATAATTAATTAGTTGATTTTCCATCGGTCGTAATATTCCGGTAGGTAACTTCCGCATCGTCGGTGACAAACAGCGGTCGGCCGTCCGGTTGCGCATAGTGGAAGTGTACTTCGTTCAACGTAATGCCCCGTGCGTGGCGAATGAAGAATCCTTTGGCAGGAATGGTGCCAAACATCCACGGTTCGGGATAAGTCTTTTCCTGTTCGGGAATTACGCGCTTGCCATCTTCGGCGGTATAACCGCCTTTGAAGTACAGGTGTATGTTACTTAAACTTACATCTTCAATGATACCGCCCGGCACGCCGCTAATGATGCACGAGTAGCGTGAGTCGGCATTAAACACATTCACGTTGCTGATGCGTACGCGTTTCAGCGTACCGATGGGAGTACCTTCGGGACTGCGCAGACGTGCTCCCAGGCGCAGAAAGAGGGGTGCATTCACAATATCGCGCATGGTAATGTTACTGATAACGATGTCCTCCAGGTGTCCGCCGTCTACCGTTTCAAGCGCCAGTCCGCGACAACGTTCAAAGATGCAGTTGGTAATGGCAATGTTGCGGAATCCGCCGCTCGACTCGGTTCCCAGTTTGATGCGGCCCGTAACGTACCCGTGGTCGGGTGCTTGCGGCTCGTCCCGTTGGAAAGTGGCATCGAGTACCGAACCATTGTCGAAACCGCTCACGAAACAATCGGATATGGTTACGTTTTCCGTATCGCGGAAGTAGCCCAGGGCGTAGGATGCTTTCAGCACAATGGCATCGTCCCACGGACTGTTCACGGTGCAGTTGCTGATGCGTACATTGCGACAGGCGTCAATGTCGAACCCGTCGCGGTTGGTATCTACTTTTACATTATAGATGGTGAGGTTATCGACCCCCGTTGCCAACAAGGCAAAGTGCCCGCAGCGCAGCAGGGAGATGTCTTTCAGGGTTACATTCTTGCAGTCGCGCAGGCTGATGGCTTTGTTGCCCACACCTTTCAGGCGGCTTTCTTCGCGGGTGAGCCCTTTGCCGTAGATCAGTCCGGCACCGCTGATGGTAATATCTTCCAGTCCGATGCCCCAGATAAGCGAGTTCTTCCAATGGCTGTGTCCGAAGTCCTGGAAGCGGTTGTGCTCGTTGGGTTCGGCATCATCGTAGCCATAGGTCAACGTAGGGAAGGCTGCCACAATGCGTGCACCCTGTTCCAGGTACAGGTTGATATGACTTTGCAGGCGGATGGAGTAGCAGGCATATTCGCCGGCAGGGAAGTAAACGGTTCCGCCACCATCGGCGGCTGCTTGTTCAATGGCACGGTTAATGGCGGGGGTGTCGATGGTTTTCCCGTCGGCCTTGGCACCAAAAGCTGTTACATCGTACGTTTTTGCCGCGACGATGCACGGCAGGCAGAAGAGGATGATCAGGGAAGTAATGTATTTCATGGTTTTACTGTTTTATGATTATTCGAACGGCATCAGCTTGAACTTGCGTAAGTAAGAGGCGTTGCCGTACATGGTATGCTCATCGGAGAGGTTCCAAAACCCGTCTTTGGACGTGGGGTTGGCATCCCAGTCGATGACCGCCCAACAGAGTCCTATCAGGTTATTCTCCTGCAACAGGGTGGGGCGGGAGAATTGCGGGCCATCGGCACGGGCATCATCATACGGGGTGATGTAGAACTCCAGCACCAGTTTGCCGGCTTCGCCTTCCTGGAAGTTATACCGGTAGGCGTAATCGGCATACGGTTTCTGTTTGAGCCATACCTGCGGGCCCCACAACATGCACCAATCGTTGCCGTGAGGCGGGGTAAAGATGTGGTAATTCTGCGCGTGGCATCCGTGGAAGTTAAACCATGCCTGCCATATATCCTTGGGAGCAGTGGGGTGGAAGCGGTCGATGAACGGCCCGCCCGAACAGTCGCCATCTACTACCACTTCAAAGATATCGGTGTTGAGTGAGTTCTCCGAGAAACGCCAGTAGTTGTCCCACGCTTCGTACAGGAAGTAAAGCCGTTGCGTTTCCCGACACCAGCCTACCTTCACCGTGACGTCCAGGGTGGCTTTATTGGGGGCGGCGTGCTTGCCTTCGTCCTCTTTCATGGCATCGATGGTGATGGCATAGCTTTGGGGTACTTGTGCCCAATCGGCGGTATTGCCGTCGATGGTGGGTACCTTGTTTTCTGCAAAGCGGTATACCTTGTAGGTTTGTGCATTTGCAACAGCTGTCCATAGCAGGAGGGAGCTTATAATGAGCAGTTTCTTCATTACTATATATTATTGTATTTATATGATTATCAGTATCTTTAGCTCCGCTGACCGATGGCTTGACTTCGCTGACTGTTGGTTCCCCCTTAGGGCTTCCAGCCTTGGGAGGGAAGAAAGCGGATAATCATTTAACGTGAGTTCGATATAAGAAATCCATAGGACCTGCACTCCATTGCCGTCGGTTTCAACCGACGGTTTGCGGAGCAATCAAATAATCATTTATACTTCTGTGGGTTTTAACCCCAGGCTTGATACAACCCTGTGACTCAGAAATCTGGGGTTGAAACCCACAAAGGAATGTCGCTTCGCTCCCCATTATCTAAACCGTCGGTTGAAACCGACGGCAATGGAGTGCAGGTCCTATGGATTTCTTATATTGAACTCACGTCATTTATTATTATCATCCTTTCACTGGTAACAGTTCAGTTTCATCGCTTGAAACAAAGTGTTTCATGCCTTGTGACAGCGAGTTTCATGCCTTGAAACAAAGAGTAACATGCCTTGGAACAAAGCGTAACATCGCTTGAACTCTTAGTAAACCATCCACTGCTAAAGCGTAGTCTATTTAGCACCACTTTCTTTAGCAAAGAGCTCCGGCAGCATCAGGTAATTATAATCGGCTACCCGGTTCTGTGCGTAGAAGCAAAAGTAATACTTTTCCCCGTTCTTCACCGGACAGGCAGCCGATAATAGGTGTGCATCCGTCTTTTTGCCCGATTGGAATAAGGCCACGGGGGTTTGTTGGCGGTGTGCATCCGATAAGCGGATGTCCGACTGCGGCGGCGTAATGCCTTTGGTGGTACGCAGGCGCATGCTTTCGCCGTAATACACCGTGAAGGCAGTACCCTCTACACTGAATACATTGTCCTTGCAATAGGCAGGCTGCAAGGCAAGCTCTTTCTTGTTGGGCAACTCCTGTCCGTAGCAACCCCCGAATGCCCAATACAACCGGGCATCGGCAGGCAGGGCGTTTCCTTCGGTTTCCAGGATAAAGCCATTGCCTTCGGTGAGCTTCCGGAAGCGTAGCACATAGCTATCGCCTTTGGCAAACAGGTTGCGCCAGGTTAGCGTAAGGCTGCCTTTGCCTTCCTGCCTCTCACACTTCTGCTCACTGAGCCAGAACGAAGTCTCGCCGCTTCCCATACCCAGGCGCAAGATACCGGCCAGTTGCGGGAAGTGCAACGATGCCTCACCCCCTGCCGATACCAGCACGATGGGAGCTTGGGGGGTGCCGCTTAACACCACCTCTTTACCCGTTGCTGCTGTTGCTTGTTGCCAGGCAAGCAGTACGAATAGCAGGAGCCAGGCTGCTTTTATCTTATTCATACTTGATATTTATTTGACTGTTCAAGTTGTCCTCTTCAGTTACCTTGCTTTTATCGGCCACTTTCAGGCTTACACGGTTGATGTGGAAGTTATCTGCAAACGATACCTTACCGGCTTCAAGAACCTCGGCCTGGATGTTGTACAAGTAGAAATCTTCCAGACGCAATCCGTTGTTCCATCCTGCTGCCGATATAAACCGGTGTGCATTGATGGCTTTAATATCCGAAACGTATACATGGCGGAAGTGCGGGTAGCCTTTCTCCTTCGGGTTTACCTGGGTAAGCATCACCGTCCAGTGCTCGGGCACTTCTTTGTCCTTAAACTCCTCGGGAAGTTCAGAGTAGCTGTACTTGGGGTTCCAGTTCAGGTCGGCAGCCAGGATATGCTTTACGCTATCGGCTTCTACCTGCGTCATATAGATATTCTCTACTGTTCCGCCGCGGTTCATGGCCGATTTCAGGCGAAGTACCGATGAGGTTCCGTATGCTTTCAGGTTATAACCCAGTACGTTGCGTATGCAACCCGATGTTTCGCTGCCGCAGGTAATGAGTCCGGCGCCTTTACGGGCGGTGCAACCGCGTACCACCACATTCTCCGTGGGACGGTTTACCCGCAGCCCATCGGCATCACGTCCGGCTTTAATGCAGATGTTATCGTCGTTGCAATCTACCACACAGTTCTCTATCAAGATATTGGTAGATGAGTCGATGTCGATGCCATCGGTACTGGGACCGTGACCGCCTACATTGTTATTGATGGTTACGCCCGATACCGTACAATGGTCGGAGTAGAGCACCTGGCACGCCCAAAAGCCCGTACGCATCAACGTAAACCCGCTCAGGGTAACGTTGCTGCTGTTAGACACCAGGATGCCTCGCACCCGTTTGCAATCGTAGTCTACAATCCAACGCAGGCCTTGCTTCTCGTACTCCTTGCGCATATTCCAATACTTGTCCCAGAATACCTTTCCGCGACAGTCGATGGTACCTTCGCCGGTAATAGAGGCGCGTTGGGCATCCATTACGTTGAGTACGGCCGACGGCCATACCATTTCGATACCCGCCACGCGTGAGCGGAATTCCGGATAATCGTTTATATCTTCACTGGCTATCAGCGTAACTCCCTTGTTCAGTTGCAGGTTTACGCCCGTCTTGATAAACAGGGCGCCCACCCGGTAATAGCCCGGGTTGATGGTTACTATGCCTCCGCCTGCCCGGCTG
>JAVBVL010000109.1:0-20709 GCA_031554285.1 Bacteroides sp. | reverse complement strand
CAACGCCTGCGTGCCGAGGCAGATACTGCTTTTGCGTCGACCCTGGGTATTAATCTGGCACGCCGCTATTCGGGCGGAGGTGCCGTGTACCACGATGGAGGTAATATCAACCTGACTTTCATTGAAACCTCTGCTCCGGCCGATTTTGATACTTACCTGCGCCGTACCCTGCGTTTCCTGCGTTCATTGAACCTGCCGGTAGAGGGCGATACCCGGTTGAGCATTTATACCGATAAGAGCCTGAAGGTTTCGGGCAGTGCACAAAGCGTACACAAAAACAGGGTGCTGTACCACTGTACCCTGTTGTATGATACCGACCTAAACGTACTGCAACGGGTACTGGCTGCCGATACATCTCCCGATGACGGAAAGTATGCCGTACCCTCCGTGCGGAGCGAGGTCACCAACCTGCGCGGTCTGCTTGCCGAACCCCTGTCACCCAAAGATTTTGCGAAAGTCGCTTATGGCTATTTCCTGAAAGAATCGGCTCATAACCAACCCTATACCTTTGCTGCCGATGAGTTGGCAGCCATTGACGACCTTCGGAATACCAAGTATGCCAGTCCGAAGTGGATACAACAATAGCAAGAAAACATTCTGTTAAAAGGATTGTTATTCTTTTAAAATCCTAACAATAATTTACTATGTCAAGATTCGAAATAAAAATGCCTAAGCTGGGTGAGAGTATCACCGAAGGAACCATCCTGTCTTGGGCGGTACAAGTGGGTGATACCATCAACGAAGACGATGTACTGTTTGAAGTAAACACCGCTAAGGTGAGCGCGGAGATTCCTTCACCCGTTGCCGGAAAGGTGGTGGAGATACTTTTCAAGGAAGGCGATACGGTACCCGTAGGTACGGTAGTTGCGGTGGTAGAAATGAGCGGCGATGAGGACGATGAACCGGCTGCTCCGGCTCCTGCATCGTCAGAGGTTCCTGCTGCTGCACCTGTTGCTGCTCCTGTTGAACAAACGGCTCCTGCCACAACGACTGCTACACCTGCCGCGTCTCCGGCAGCTACTCCCATTACCGTTTCCGCCAAAGCTGTGAAATCGGACGATGAGCGTTGGTACTCACCCGTGGTACTGCAACTGGCCCGCGAAGCCAAGATTACCCATGAAGAGCTGGATACCCTGAACGGTACCGGTTACAAAGGGCGCTTGAGCAAAAAGGATATGCGCCGGTATATTGAAAAGAAGAAGGCTGCTCCGGCTGCTGTTGCTCCGGTGGTACAACCCGCACCGCAACCTATTGCGCCCGCCGTACAACCTGCTGCTATTCCCGGTGTGGAAATCAAAGAAATGGACCGCGTACGCAAGATTATTGCCGACCACATGGTGATGTCCAAGAAGGTTTCTCCGCACGTAACCAATATCGTGGAAGTAGATATGACCAAGCTGGTACAATGGCGCGAGAAGAACAAAGACGCCTTCTTCCAACGCGAAGGGGTGAAGCTCACCTTCATGCCGATGATTACCGAAGCCGTGGCCAAGGCGCTTGCCACCTATCCGCAAGTCAACGTATCGGTTGACGGGTACAACATCCTGTACAAAAAGCATATCAACGTAGGTATTGCCGTAGCCCTGAACGACGGTAACCTGATAGTGCCCGTAGTACATGATGCCGACCGACTGAACCTGAACGGACTCGGTGTAGCCATCGATACGTTGGCAAATAAGGCGCGTAAAGGCAAACTATCGGCCGATGATATAGACGGTGGCACATTTACCATCACCAACTTCGGCAGTTTCAAGATGCAGTTTGGTACGCCCATCATTAACCAACCGCAGGTGGCTATCCTCGGTGTGGGACTGATTGAGAAGAAACCGGCTGTGATCGAGACTCCCGAAGGCGATGTAATTGCCATCCGTCACAAGATGTACCTGTCGCTCTCGTACGACCACCGCGTGGTGGACGGTTCGCTGGGCGGAAACTTCCTGCACTTCATTGCAGAATACCTTGAAAACTGGAAATAACCTAATACCCTATGATATGGCAACCAAAAAATATGATATAAAAACTACCGATGTAGATACATTGAAAAAATGGTACCGGCTCCTGGTGCTGGGACGCTCCATTGACGATAAGGCGCCTGCCTACCTGCTGCAATCACTGGGATGGTCGTTTCATGCTCCGTACGCGGGGCACGACGGCATCCAGTTGGCTATCGGGCAAGTATTCAAGAAAGGCGAAGATTTCCTCTTCCCTTATTACCGCGATATGCTCACTGCCCTTTCGGCCGGATTAACTGCCGAAGAACTCATCCTGAACGGACTCTCCAAAGCAACCGACCCGGGAACGGGCGGGCGGCACATGTCCAATCACTTCTCCAAACCCGAATGGCACATCGAGAATGTGTCGTCGGCTACCGGAACGCACGATTTACACGCGGCAGGAGTGGGACGGGCCATGGTGTACTACAACCATACGGGTGTAGCTATTGCCTCGCACGGAGAATCGTCGGCATCCGAAGGGTTTGTGTACGAAGCCATCAACGGAGCCAGTCAGGAACGACTGCCGGTTATCTTCGTATTCCAGGACAATGGATATGGTATTTCGGTACCTAAGAAAGACCAGACGGCCAACCGCAAGGTAGCCGATAACTTCTCGGGATTCAAGAACCTGAAGATTATACATTGTAACGGTAAGGACGTGTTCGACTCCATGAATGCCATGACCGAAGCGCGTGAATATGCCATTGCCAACCGTACCCCGGTCATTGTGCATGCCAACTGTGTACGCATCGGTTCGCACTCTAACTCCGATAAGCACACGCTGTACCGTGACGAGAACGAGTTGGCGTATGTAAAGGAAGCCGACCCGCTGGTGAAATACCGCCGGATGTTGCTGCGTTACAAACGTTTCACCGAGGAAGAACTGAAACAAATTGAGGACGAGGCCAAGAAGGAACTTTCTGCCGCCAACCGTAAGGCGATGGCAGCCCCCGATCCCGACCCCAAAACAATTCACGACTTTGTATGGCCCGAACCTTATCAACCGCAGAAGTATGTAGATGGCGTTCATCACGAAACAGCAGGCGAGAAGAAGTTCATGGTAAATGCCATCAACGAAACCTTGAAGGCTGAGTTCCGCCACAATCCCGATACTTTTATCTGGGGGCAGGACGTAGCCAACAAAAACAAGGGTGGGGTATTCAACGTAACCAAAGGCATGCAACAGGAGTTTGGCGAGGGTCGTGTATTCAACGCTCCCATTGCCGAAGATTACATTGTAGGTTCTGCCAACGGTATGAGCCGCTTCGATCCCAAGATTCGTTTGGTTATTGAAGGTGCCGAGTTTGCCGATTACTTCTGGCCCGCGGTAGAGCAGTATGTGGAGTGTACGCATGAGTATTGGCGCAGTAACGGTAAGTTTACGCCTAACATCACGTTACGTCTGGCATCGGGCGGATACATTGGTGGCGGCTTGTACCACTCACAGAACCTGGAGGGCGCGCTCTCTACACTGCCCGGTGCCCGCATTGTGTGCCCCTCGTTTGCCGATGATGCCGCCGGGTTGCTGCGAACCAGCATGCGTTCCCGCGGATTCACGTTGTACCTGGAACCCAAAGCCCTGTATAATTCGGTAGAAGCCTCTACCATTGTACCCGACGACTTTGAAGTACCCTTCGGTAAAGCCCGCATCCGTCGCGAAGGCAGCGATGCAACGATTGTAACGTACGGTAATACCACGCACCTCAGTCTGGCGGTAGCCCAACGCATTGCCGATGAAGGAGCAGGGAACATCGAGGTAATCGACCTGCGCTCACTGATACCGTTGGATAAGGATACCATCTTCGAATCTATCAAGAAGACGGGAAAAGTGCTCGTGGTTCACGAGGACAAGGTATTCTCCGGATTTGGTGCCGAAGTAGCTGCCCAGATAGCATCGGACATGTTCAAGTACCTGGATGCACCCGTGCAACGCATCGGTTCCGAGTTTACCCCGGTAGGTTTCCACCCCGCGTTGGAGCGTGCCATCCTGCCCTCGGAAGAGAAGATATACCAGGCTGCCAAAGCATTACTTGAATACTAATATCAATAAACCAATAAAACAGAAAGCCATTATGAACAAGAAAGCAAAAAAAATAGGGTTGTTCTATGCCTTGAAATCAGACAAGACGGCTCGTGTAGCAGAGATGATTAAGAAAGAACTGGGCGACGAACCCGTGGTGGAAGCTGTGGAAACAGCCTGGCAGAAGGATTTTGAGACGTACGACTTACTCATTATCGGTGCCTCTACCTGGTTTGACGGGGAACTGCCCGTGTATTGGGATGAACTATATCCCGAACTGCAGAGCCTGGAACTGAAAGGAAAAAAGGTGGCCCTCTTCGGCCTGGGCGACCAGGTGAAGTATCCTGATAATTTTGCCGACAGCCTAGGTATCCTGGCCGAAGCCTTTGAACATGCGGGAGCCGAGGTAGTGGGATATACGGATGTGGAAGGATATACCTTCAGTCATTCAAAAGCATTGCGGAACGGAAAGTGGTGCGGGTTGGTACTGGACGAAGATAATCAGTCGAACCTTACCGAAGCCCGTGTAAAGCAATGGTGTAATGCGCTGAAAGGTTTGCTATAAAAGATGGTTATCTTTACACCAAAAGTCCGTTATCTTTTCAAAAAAGATAACGGACTTTTAATGAAAAGATAACGGGCTTTTTGGGTAAAAGTTCCTTGTGTTTTAGCTTACCAATACCAGAATATTCCGAAAGAGAAAGGATAAAGTTCCGGACCTTTGTTCTTCTCGAACATGCTGCTTGTGGCATAACGGGCATAAGCTCCGATGTTGCTGAAACCGCCTTGCACCAAGAGGTTGATACCCAACGGACGGGCGTTAAGACCCGAGTCAATGGTTTTGCTGTCGCCGTTCACCTTTGCTTTCGACTTGATTCCGTAACGCCATTCCACTTCGGCGCCTGCCGAGAGGAAGATGGGGCCGTGACCGTTGACGCGTTGCTGCCACTCGATGGCTATCGGGAGGCGCAGGAAGTTGTAACGCAGGCGGCTCTTGTCAAACGTAGCGCCATCGGGAGCGGGGACATTCACCGTAACCCCGTCAATTTCCTGAAAGGCCGAGTTGCTATCCAGTCGGTACGAGGTATATCCCCATCCCAACGCAGTGGTAATGGCCCAGTGGCGGTCGCGCGTGAGAGCCAGCGAACCTTCGAACAGGTTGATTCCTATTTCCCATGAACGGGAAGCGTTCAGGCTTAGGTTGTTGGCATCGCCGAAGCTTCTGTTGCCGTACAGGCTGCTGTATCCTAAATACAGTCCGGCAGCATGCGGCTCAAATGAGTACTTGTTTTTCTTCTTGACAAACGGCACGGCAATGGTAAAACGTTGTTCGGTGCTCTGTCCGTTGAGGTACACGCCTTCGAATACCTGTGCATTTTCAATGGTATCGCCTTGGGCTACCTCTTCGTACACCTTTACTTTGATTTTATTATCGGTGCGTTTTACCACAATCTTCTGTCCGTTTACAAATACGGTGTTCTCTGTCTCGGTGGCTTCTTGTGCCGATACCGCAACGGGCAACAGCAGAGCCAGGATAAAAATAATCTTCTTCATACGTCTATGTGTTTTTAATCGTTTTTCTTCATGAACAGCATGGTCACCAGGTCGTCGGCATCCAGTTCGCCTTCGATGTAGATGAGGCTGGCACCGCCTTTCTTATTTGTTTTAAAGAGGATAAAGCGGTTTACGTCCTCTTTGAGTTGGGGCAGTTGGTAATAGCCCGACTGTATCTGTCCGTTGGCTATTACTTCCTTTACCTTTTTGGCCTTCTTTTTATCGGCCTCCAATGCTTGCAGGATGGTGGGGAGCGCCTCGTCTGCATCTTTAAAGAGCAGACTCTTGTAGAGGGTCATTTGGTAGGTTTCCAGTATTTCGTTGGACATCTCTACCATGGTTACACCTTTCTGCTTACTGTACTTTTGGAATACAGAGGCAATCTGCAAGCCTTGTTGTGCCTGCGCTCCCGTTGCGGTAACCAGTAACAGGAGAAGTACGAGGGTTGTACGGATGGTTTTCATATCTGAGTTTTGTTTTTATTCGTCGAATAAGTTGGCAAATACCTCTTCCTCGCTGAAGCTCACGCTTTGGAAAGCCGCCAATGCCTGTTGGCGTGCCAGGTCGGGATCGGCGTATTGTTTGCCGTCAATGATTACATAATCTTCGGGCAGGGAGTGGTTGTAGTAATGCAGTCCGGCTATGCCCAGCAACAGCAATACGGCAGCGGCTGCCCAACTGCGCAGGAAGATAGTGCGGCGTGGAGGCTTGATGCTTCTCTCCAAAGTGGGTTGCACGGCTTGCTGCTCAACGGCTTGCGTGAGTTTTACTTCGGTTTTGTTGCCTTGCTCTGCACGGTATTGCTTGTTCTCTTCCGCTAAGAATCCGAAGAGTGCGCGATACTTTTGCAGATGCTCCGGCACCAACCCTTGGGCAAAGAAGAGGCGGATTTCTTGTTCCTCTTCGCAGGAGGTTTCCCCTTCAAAGTATTTGTTAAGCAATTCTTCTATATTCATGACTGTTGTCTCCTTTCTCGTTCTTGAATAATTTGCAGGTACATGTCCCTTACCCGTTTCCGGGCCCGTGATAAGTTACTGCGGATGGCTTCGGCGTTGCACCCGGTGATTTCGGCTATTTCGTGGTTCTCGTATTCTTGCACATCCTTCATCAGGAGGATGGTGCGTTGTTGGTAGGGTAGCGTGTCGATGAGCTTGCGCATTAGTTCGAACTCATCTTTCTCTTCCAGTAGCCGTTCGGGGTTGGGTTGGTCGCCCCATTCCTTTACCTGCTCCAACGGGAGGGTATCGGCCTGCTTCCTTCGCCAGAGGTCCATACATTGGTGGTGCGTTATTGTGCGGGCAAGTGCTTCGACGCTGCGGTACTCCTCCAGTTTGTCGCGCATGCTCCACAGTTTCAGCATCACCTCTTGCACGGCATCTTCTGCCTCAGAGGCACCTCCCGTTAATCGTTGCGCATAAAGTAGCAACTGATTGCGGAGTGGCAGTACTGTGTTTTTGAATTGTTCGAGTTCCATTTATATTGAGTAGACGCCTGTGAAACGAAAACGTGACATGGATGGGAGAATTATTTTTATTATCGGCTAAAAAAGAAATATTAGCCTATAAAAAAAGATTATTATCGGCTAATATGTGTGTATTAGCCGATAATAATCTTTTTTTAGCCGATAAAACCGGAGGCTTTATCAAAGCGTTACATTTTACCTAATATTTGATCCATTACCCAGTTGGTGGTGGTGGCGCTCATGCAGTCGCAGGTACATACCGACTTGCCCAACAGATGATCGACCACGGCTTGTATCAACGGTTGTTGTACGTGGTACGGGGCAGGGATGGGAAATTCTTCGCGACCGCGTTCGGTATGCAAGGCAATGGGTTCAAAGGAGAAGGTAGAGAAACAAATCATTCCCTTGTTGCCGATAATCTCGATGCGGTCTTCCTTGGCAGATTCGTGTGCTACGAAGCACCACGAACCGCTTCCTACCAGTCCGCTTTCAAACTTAAAGCTGGCGCTTACCGTATCTTCTACTTCGTACAATCCGCCGCGGTTACTGTGGTGCCCGCTTACCTCGAGGATACAACCGAAGAACTCCTGCAACAAGTCCAGCTGGTGCGGTGCCATATCATAAAAATAACCACCTCCGGCTACATCCTTCTGTACGCGCCAAGGCAGGTTCTCGCGGTTGTAATCTTCGGGGCGCGGCGTAGCGGCATAACGTACCTGTACGTTGATAACCTCGCCTACGGCTTTCTGCTCCAACAGCTCTTTTACTTTGAGAAAGTAAGGCATGTAACGACGGTAGTAAGCTACAAAGCAGGGAATGCCTGTTTCGGTAGCAATGCGGTTAATGCGGCTGCACTCTTCGTAAGTTACCGCCAACGGCTTCTCTACATACACCGGCTTGCCGGACTTAAGAGCCATCACGGCATACGTGGCATGCGAAGAAGGCGGGGTGGCAATGTACACGGCATTTACTTCCGGATCGTCGATAAGTGCCTGGGCATCATCGTACCATCGGGCAATGCCCCGTTCGCGGGCATACTTCTCGGCTTTATCGCCGCTGCGGCTCATTACTGCCACTACTTCGGAACCCTCAACCTTGCTGAATGCAGGTCCGCTCTTATGAACGGTCACGTCGCCGCAACCGATAAATCCCCATTTAACTTTCTGTACACTCATAATGTTGCCTATTTTTAATTACTGCTCCCCGTAGTATTTTTTATAGAGTGCCTTGTATTGCTTGCCATTGCGGAACGACTCTAACCACGTGTTCAACGTATCGAGCAAGGCAGGCGATTGCTTGCTTACCCCCCACGAATAGAATTGCGTAAAACTAATGTCGGTATTTATATCTATTTGCGGTAGCGAGTCGGCTGCTGCCCGGGCAGTGGCTTCATCACATACGGCGTAGTTTATATCTCCATGCGCCACCAGGGCAATAAGTTGCTCGGAGCCGTATTTCTCTATTTCTTGTATGTAAATGGTATCGCCAATCTCGTTGCTCAGGTTGCGGATGCGCAGGATGGAGGGCGAACCTTTCACGACGTGCAACGTGCGTCCGGCAAGGTCGAGTTGACTGCGGATGTAGAGTGAGTCGCCTTCGGTGGCTTTGCGTTGTACCAATACCTGCTTGTTGAGCAGGATGGGGGCGGTGAGTAGCAGCGAGTCCTTGAGTTCGCTGGTACCCGCTATGCTGTAAGCAATAACATCGAAACGTCCGTTGGCAAGTCCACGGAGACGTTCGTCAAAACTCATCACCGGAACAATGTCTGCTTTCAATCCCTTGTCGTTGGCAAAGGCGTTAAACAGTTCGTAATGGAATCCCGAGATGGTGTCGTTCGTAACAAAATAGCTGATGGAGTTGTATTCCGTAGTGGCGTGGATAACCCCATCATCCACTATTTGCGCATAATCGCGCGGATGTCCTTGCGGCTTGCCGGGCCGGTTCAGGAAGAAGAGCACGAGTATAATGGCCCCAACTATCCCTGTAAGTGTCAGGAGGGTGGTTTTATTCAGTTTCATACGTTTAATCGTAGAAGTTCCAGGAGAGTCCCATTTTCAGGAAACGCGGATTGATGGGGTAATGCGGAACCAGGAATGAGTTGCTGTTACCCATTCCCTGATTTACGTGGTACATCATCACAAAGAAACGGGTACGTTTCAATTGCAGGTTGGCATATACGTTTACAATGGGGTAAGCGCCCAGCTTTACGCGGGTGTCACCTTCCGGTTGCAGGTAGAACTGTTGGGTGGCGGGCATATAGGCAGGTGCATAATATTCGGTGAAGTAACGCACATCGGCACCCAGTTGCAGGCTCAATACACCTTTTGACAGTTTAGTATCGATATACAAGTTGTGGTACAATGAGAATTCCGGCAAGGGAAGCACGTCGATGTTACTTGTTTTCTGCCAGGTAACTTCGTTATCCAGGTGGAAGATACCCACCTTGAAATCCTGTCGCAAGATGGCCGATGCTATCTTGATATTGTCGCCGAATTGGGCAGGCAATGCCTGGGTGTTGAAGTAGGTGTAGTTCTTTACATTCTCAATGCCAACACGCAGGTTGGTACGCCAACGCTTGATGTTGATTTCACCTTCCAGGCGGGTACGGAATTCCTTATCCATATCGTCGTTATCCCAATAGAAGTACTTGGAATGGTAATGGCGCATGTAGAAGTTGGGCAGGGTATTGCTCACCCGTCCGCGCGCTATCAAGGTAACGGTATCTTTACCCAGGCGAACGTTCAGGTCGGCATCTGCCTCTACCCGGAACTGTCCGAGGGCTTCGGCTGCCATGCCTACCTCGCCCATGGCGTGGTAGTGCAAAGTGTTTCCTTCGCGTTTGGCTAATTCGGCACCCAGGAATAATTCGTTTTCGGTGTACTTGTCGGTACTTACCGAATCCTTGTTCATCAGGTCGTACTTGCTTATTTTGTACGAAGCATAGGCGGTGAGTCCCGCTTTGGCATATTTGTTGAACCCTTCTAACAGCGCAATACCCAGGGTGTTTTTAAATCCTACATAGGTGGTAGAGTCGTTAATGCTGGTGCTGCCCGGCTTGATATACGGACCAAACTGGTAGTAATTTTTCAGGTTATCGTCCGAGTGAAACTGGTGGCGGGCACGTTCAATCTTCATGGTATGGATAAAACTGGTAACCGGCACGAATTCTTTCTGTGCAACGGTGTCTTTCTCGGCCATCGGCAGGTCGCGGTGAAAGCCCAGTTTGTACCGTTGGGCTACGTACACGTAGAAATCCTTGTTGTGATTAGCCGCCTTGCTCATTACGGTAGGAATGTTGCGGGCTTCGTATTCTTTTTTTCCTTCCGACATGGCAAGCGGGTCGGTAATGTAACGGTCGTCGGTAATTCCGCCGTTCTCGTTCATCTTCAGGTAGTTTACGCTGTATATTACGCTGGCCTCATAGTGATCGCCCATGTAACTTCCAAAGAGCGAACCGTTCCAGAACGATGTGCTTTGGTTGGCATACATGCCTCGTCCGTACAGGTAATCTACGTTGAAACCAAAGGCAATCCGCTTGTTTATATTGGTTGAGAAGTAAGCCTTGAAGCGTTCTTCGCCCTCTACTTTACCGCCTCCGGTATAATACCCAATGTTGGTATACGGTACGTTGCTGTTGGTAAATTTGAAGTCGCCCGGCGCTACAAAGAAACTCGAATACGGTTGCATGAAGAAGTTGGGCCATGCTTCCGGACGTTGAAAGTAAATGCGCGACAGGCGCGGAGCACCCAGGTTACCCAGGTAATTATAATGCCCGTGCACCCCTTCGGTCAGGTTAGAGTTCTGAAATTGGTGGAAGATGGTATCCGCCGGCATACGTGTTACCGTTCCGAGGCGTTCTTCCAGTTTCCACATGTACAACGTAGGTGGCAGACTCTGAACTTCCACGTTAGCACTATCCAATTGCTCCGGTTGCGACGACGGGTCTACCTGGTTACCGTACTGGTCACGTCCGTCCACAATGCGTTGGGGCTGAATTTGGGCGTGCAAGCAAGGCAATCCCACCCCTAAAAGGAGTATATATATAAATAGGAATCTTCTCATAATTGGCGCAAATATAAACAATTATTTGTGAAAAGCACCAAAAAGCCCGTGTGCCAATTAATTAGCACACGGGCTTCTTAAGATTTATTATCAAATGAATTGAACCGGTTACATCTCCTTAATCAGCTCCATTCCTTTCTTGATGGCCTCTTCGTTCATCGGTATAAGGTGATGATGACGTTCAGGCAATGTTTTCTTCAAGCCTTTGAGTACGCTCTCCAACGATACCACGGGACGCAGTTTGAGCAAACCGCCCAGCACAATCATATTGAAAGCCTTGGCGTTGTTCATCTCGTTGGCGGCATCCATCGCGTTGATGCAGTACACCTTGATGTCCTTGCGGGTAGGCGGGTTAATAATGCCGTAACCATCGTATATCAAGATACCACCCGGCTTTACTTTGCTTTCAAACTTCTCCAACGAAGGCTGGTTCAGGATGATGGCTGCATCGTAACTGCTCAGGATAGGCGAAGAGATACGTTCATCGCTCACAATTACCGTTACGTTGGCTGTTCCGCCGCGTTGCTCGGGGCCGTAAGCCGGCATCCACGATACCTCTTTGTTTTCCATCAGGCCCGAGTAGGCTAATATTTTTCCCATGGACAAAACCCCTTGTCCACCGAATCCTGCTATGATAATTTCTTCTTTCATCTTACTCGATATTAAGCGCGTTATTTATCTTTCAAATCACCCAACGGATAGAACGGGAACATGTTCTCTTCCATCCACTTGTTCGATTTCTCGGGAGTCATCTTCCAACCTGAGCTACAGGTCGACACAATCTCAACGAGGTTAGAACCCTTACCGTTCATTGAGTTCTCAAATGCCTTGCGGATAGCCTTCTTCGCTTTGCGGATGGCGGGTACCGATTGCACCGATTGGCGGGTTACGTATGCCGTACCTTCCAGTTGTGCGGCAATCTCGGTCATCTTCAACGGATAGCCGTGCAATTGCGTGTCGCGACCGTAAGGACAAGTCGATGTTTTCATGCCTTCCAGGGTAGTGGGAGCCATTTGTCCGCCTGTCATACCGTAAATAGCATTGTTTATAAAGATGATGGTGATATTCTCACCGCGGTTCAGTGCGTGGATGGTTTCGGCAGTACCGATACAAGCCAGGTCACCATCGCCCTGATAAGTAAATACCAGGCGGTCGGGCCATAAGCGCTTGATGGCTGTTGCTACGGCGGGCGCACGTCCGTGAGCCGCTTCCTGCCAGTCGATATCGAGGTAATTATAAATAAATACGGCACAACCTACCGGCGAGATACCCACTGCTTTATCTTCCAATCCCATCTCTTCGATGACTTCGGCTACCAGTTTGTGTACCACACCGTGACTACATCCCGGGCAATAGTGCATCGGGGTGTTGTTCATGAGCGTCGGTTTCTTATGAACCAGGTTCTCAGGTCTGATTATTTCTTCTCTTGTCATAACTTCTTCTCCTTATCTGTGGGTGAATCGTATAAAAAATTCCATTACCTTGACAAATACTGCCGCGCCGCATACCATGATGAATGTTCTGAAATCATCCACTGTAAAGTACACAATCACAGTAGCAAGAGCCAATATCAGGAACAAGATGTTCAGTATGTTTCTTATTTTAGTAGGATTCATCTCTTTCTGTTTTTACGGTTTAACGAGTTTTTCCTTCAACGCTGCCACAATCTCGTCCGGGTCGGGAACAATACCTCCCAGGCGACCGAAGTGTTCTACCTTTACCTTGCCGTTTACAGCCAGGCGGATGTCTTCCACCATTTGTCCGGCATTAAGTTCCAATGAGAGCATTCCCTTTACCTTACCTGCATACGAGGCAATGGCTTTGGTGGGGAATGGCCACAAGGTGATGGGGCGCAGGATACCTACCTTGATACCCTCTTCACGAGCCAGCTCCATCGCTTTCTGACCGATACGTGCCATAGATCCGAAGGCTACAATCAGGTATTCGGCATCTTCGCAATTAATCTCTTCGTAACGAACTTCGTTCTCTTCAATCTCTTTGTATTTAGCCTGGAAACGGATGTTGTTACGCTCCATGGCATCGGGTTGTAACTCCAACGAAGTAATTACATTCTTTGCACGGTTCTTGCTGCGACCGGTACTTGCCCACGGGCATTGTTCAATCAGTTCGGCCTCGGTGCGGCGGGGTTGCATGGGCGGTAATACTACCTTCTCCATCATTTGCCCGATTACACCGTCGGCAAGGATAATTGCCGGGTTGCGGTATTTAAAAGCCAGGTCGAAACCAAGTCCTACGAAATCGGCCATCTCCTGTACCGAAGCCGGAGCCAGGGCAATGAGGCGGTAGTCGCCATGTCCGCCACCTTTCACGGTTTGGAAGTAGTCGGCCTGACTGGGTTGGATGGTTCCCAATCCGGGACCACCACGCATAACATTCACAATGAGACAAGGCAATTCGGCTCCCGCCAGGTACGAGATACCTTCCTGTTTCAAGCTTACGCCGGGGCTCGACGAAGAGGTTAACACCTTCTTGCCACATCCGGCACCGCCGTATACCATATTAATAGCAGCCACTTCACTTTCGGCCTGTAGCACTACCATGCCGGTAGTTTCCCACGGTTTCAGTTCGGCTAACGTTTCCAATACTTCCGATTGCGGAGTAATAGGATAACCAAAGTAACCGTCGGCACCGCAGCGTATGGCTGCATGGGCGATGGCTTCGTTACCCTTCATTAATACAACTTCTTCTGCCATATCCTGTTCTCTTTATTCACATTTAACTTTATAAACCGAAATGCATCCGTCCGGACACACGATGGCGCATGAACTGCAACCGTTGCAAGTGTCTTCCAACACTTGGTGGGCGTAGTTATAGCCCTTTGTATTCACCTCTTTGGTGAGTGCAATCACATTGAGCGGACAGGCCACGGCACACAGGTTGCATCCTTTGCAACGCTCGGTGTCTACCACAATTGCTCCTTTGATTTTAGCCATAATTTGTATTACTTATTGGTTGAACATGTCTTTATTGTAGAATTCGAGGATATCGATAACCATCTGCCGGGCTTGCCGGGCGGGACTGTCGGGGTTGTAATCCATGGCGTGCTGATAGTTGTTGAGCGCCTGTTGCCAGTTGCCTTGCTTGCGGTACGCATTTCCCAGGAGGTAGTAAACCTGATCTTTGGCGTTACAGTCTGCTTGCAGCAGTTCGTTCAGCGCCCGGATAGCTTGGTCTACATGTCCTTGCTCAATCAGTTCTTTGATGGTTGTCAGTTGTTCCATTTTCCTCGGATTCCGTTTTCGGGGGGCAAAGATAGCCTTTTATTAGCGAAGTGGTTCATCTAAACCGCTATTTTTACAGCTTTTATCTTTGCTTCTGCTTTGTTAGCCTGTCTTTCTGTTAGTTGTAGCCACAATCTGCTGACAGGTTGTTTTACAAGGGCGCAAGGTAAGTAATTAATGGGATATTTGCAATAAAAAGAATGAAAATCTTTCTTTTTGTAAGCCGTGTTTGCTTTATTTGTATTTGTTTTAGATATAGTGCTTTCAAAAAGTCATATTCAACCACTGTTGTTTAGGATGCACGCAGGCAAGCATATCCTAAGAAAGTGGCGGCTATTCCTACCAAAATACTGGCAAGTACATAGCTTGCTGCCGGCAGGTATTGTCCGTCGCGCAACATAAGTACCGTTTCGTTGGAAAAGGCGGAGAAGGTGGTGAATCCTCCCAGCAGTCCGGTAACCAGGAACAGCTTCCATTCGTTGGGCAGGCTGCCTCTGTTGGCCACCGCAAATACCAGTCCGATAAGGAAGCAGCCCAGGATGTTAACCACCAGTGTCCCCCACGGGAATCCGCCCGGGGCTTTCAGTTGTATGAGTTGTGACAGCAGGTACCGGCATACGCTTCCGATAAATCCTCCTGTTCCGATGAGTAGAAGTATTTTCATGGTGCAAAAGTAGACTAAAAATGCCTTTTTGATGTGTTTTTTTGCGAAAAACGGAAAAATAAGAGTTGATGCGCCTACAATTGCACGATTCTTTTCGGATGGATCTCCCGATATAACTCCTTTTTCTGGATGGTTGAATTTTCAAAGAGAAAATATATTAGTGAAAATAGTAACCATATTACTTCAAAATATCATCAGATGATATTTTAATTCCTATACATGGAAATTTAGTTTGCCCCTTCATATCCTTCCGATAGGCTGTATTCCCTTGATCATCGGCATTACAGATGAAGTTATGCCCCTTCATAGGCTATTCAGTGCCCTTCATGTGTAAAAAAATAGCAAAAAACATAACCATCTTTTACTTGTAAGATGGTTATGTTTTTCAAAAAGATGGAGGTGTTTTGAGAAAGTATAATCATCTTTTTCTTATATCTCGGTGATGTTTTTATCTTGTGGTTTTGTGTGTTTTCAATATTGTGTTTCTTGCTATCTGTTGATAATCAGTTTGTTGCAATGAATGGGCGGGAATGGCATATGGACCTTTTTGAATTAATAGGTATTGCCGAAAACTTTTATTGATAAACTTTTGTTTAATACCCCTAAACACATTCGTCTATCCTTTTTATATCAATTAATAATAACCTAAAAGTAACTTAGTATGAATTCTACATTTATTGAAGAAGTAAGGAGTGCTGTCAAAAATTGGTGGGTATCTCTCGTATTGGGAATTTTGTTTGTGTTGGTTGCCTTGTTTCTTATGTTTTATCCTATTGTAGGATATGGAGCATTGGTGATATTGTTCAGCGCTTGTATGTTTGCCAGTGGAATTATGGAAATCTTTTTCTCTGTTAGTAACCGTGAACAGTTGTCGGGGTGGGGATGGTATCTTGCCTGTGGTATTATTGATCTTATTCTTGGAATCTTCCTTATTTGGTATCCCGGAATTGCGGCTATATCTATTCCTTTCATCCTGTCCTTTTGGCTCATGTTCAGGGGATTTTCGTCCATTGGTTTTTCCATTGACTTGAGCCGGTATGGCGCTCATAATTGGGGGTGGTATTTGGCATTCGGTATTTTGGCCATCATTTGTTCATTGGCTATTATGTGGAATCCGGGAGCGGGAGCATTTGCTTCGGTGTATATATTGGCCTTTGCTTTTTTGTTTATCGGTTTCTTCCGGATTATGTTGTCGGTAGATTTGCGTAACCTGTATAAAAATAATCAGAAGCTACGCGAAAGATTAGAAAGTAACAGATGAGGTAGTTGCACCCACCTGCAACTTCACCTTCCGCCCGAAGTACAGCGGCATATTAGGCATTTCGTGACCTGCGGGAACACCGTACATCACAGGTATTCCCAGCCCTTTTACCTTTTCCAGGATAATTTCGTGGATGGGCTTATCTATTCCTTGTACAGGGTTGCTGAAATAGCCTACGATGATTCCTTTTACAGCATCCAGTTTACCGCTCATTTTTAAGTTGGTGAGCATGCGGTCTACATTGTAATTGGGTTCGCCTACTTCTTCAATGAAGAGGATGGACTCTTTTACATTCAGGTCGGCAATGGTGCCTGCTAAGGCGTAGAAGGTGGTGAGGTTGCCGCCTACGAGGCGACCTTCGGCAGTACCCGGGATGCAGTATTCGTTGGTGGGGATGCCTACGGTGTGATAATCGCCGAACAGGGCTTTCTTCAGATTGCTTACACTTACCTCGTTGGTGAAGTTATTCGCCATGGGGCCGTGAATGCTTTGTATCCCTAAGTTGTTGATAACGGAGTGGAGAACGGTCAGGTCGCTGTAGCCTACCAACCACTTGGGCGATTTTTGGAATGCCTGCATATCCAGGGGGATGAGTTGATCGCATCCGTATCCGCCACGGGCGGCGATGATGGCTTTGATGGTGGGATTACTGAAAAGCTTGCCGAGTGCATTTTTGCGTTCGGCTACTGTGCCGGGGTATCTTCCGTCGACAAAATAGAGGTTGTCTGCTTCGATAACGGTTAGCCCCCAACTTTTCAGGATGTTGATGCCATTCTCCATCTCCTGCCGACTTACTGCGTTGGAGGTAGCACAGATTGCCACCGTATCGCCTGTCTTTAAATAAGGGGGCTGAATACTTTCGGTGATGGCTTTTTGGTTCTTGAGTATAACGGAGTAATGGTCTATATCGTACACATTCACCTCGAACGTTTCGACGATATACTCTTTAGTGCATGAGGCGAAGAGCAGCATGCATGCAAGTGCTGTAAGAAAGGTGTGTTTTTTCATTGTGGGGGGATGTGCTGTCTGAAATGCTGGGTTACTGCAACGGAATCTTCTCGATGCGTGCCTGGTGGCGACCACCTTCAAACGCTGTTTCAAAGAACTGAGTCATAATGGCATCGGCTTCCTCGGTACTGATAAACCGTCCGGGCATAACCAGTATGTTGGCATCGTTGTGCAAGCGCGCCATGTGCGATATCTCCGCCGTCCAACAAAGAGCGGCACGAATGCCCTGATGCTTGTTCAGTGTCATGCTGATGCCGTTACCGCTACCACAGATAGCAATACCGGGATAACACGTTCCGGCTTCCACAGCGTTAGCCAGCGGATGGGCAAAGTCGGCATAATCTACACTGGCAGGAGAGTGGGTACCAAAATCCTCGAACTCCCAACCTTTGGCTTGTAACCAACCACGTACAAACTCTTTCAACTCGTAGCCGGCATGGTCGGCGCAAATTCCTATTTTCTTCATTACTGTACAATTAAAAACGGAACATAGTAACAAGCCGGGGCTGTACTATGTTCTGTATATAGGGTAGATTATAACATCTCTTTTACCTGGTTGTATACGTTTTGTGCGGTGAAACCAAGCTTTTCGTCGAGCACCTTGTAGGGAGCCGAGAAACCGAATGATTCCAGTCCGAACACCTTACCGTTGCAACCTACCAATCCTTGCAGGTTTACGGGCAAACCGGCGGTCAGCCCGAATGTCTTGGCGCCACAAGGCAATACCGATTGTTGGTACTCCTTGCTTTGGCTGCGGAATAATCCTTCGGACGGAGCAGATACCACGCGAATCTTCACGCCGTCTTTGCGGAGCAACTCGGCACCTGCCAGGAGGGTTGAAACTTCTGAACCGGAAGCTACGAGGATAACATCGGCATTTTCTTCGGAGCCGGCTACGATGTAAGCGCCTTTGGCAGCCTGGGTATAGTCGTTACCTGCGGGCAGTGAGGCAATGTCCTGACGCGAGAAAATCAGTCCGGTAGGAGTAGCGGTGTTTTCCATTGCCAACTTCCATGCCTGGGTAGTTTCCTCGGCATCGGCGGGACGCAGTACCAACATGGAGTTGTGTCCCTTGTGGTTTTGCAGTTTCTCCATCAGGCGGATTTGTGCTTCTTGTTCAACCGGCTCGTGGGTAGGACCGTCTTCGCCTACGCGGAAGGCATCGTGCGTCCAAACAAACTTCACGGGAAGTTCCATCAGTGCCGCCATACGGATGGCGGGTTTCATGTAATCGGAGAATACAAAGAAGGTGGCGCAAGCGGGAATTACACCGCCGTGCAGTGCCATACCTATACATACGCAAGCCATTGTAAGTTCAGATACACCTGCCTGGAAGAAGGCTCCGCTGAAATCGCCACGCTTGAAGGCGTAGGTGTTCTTGAGGAAACCGTCTGTTTTGTCGGAGTTTGATAAGTCGGCAGAAGCTACCACCATGTTCTCTACTTGTTTGGAGAGTACGCCCAGTACGGTGGCCGATGCACCGCGGGTAGCAGCACCCGGTTTCTGGGTAACGGCACTCCAGTCAATCTTCGGAGCGTTGCCCGAAAAGAAGGTAGCCATCTTCACAGCCAAATCAGGATTAGCAGCACTCCATGCAGCTTTGGCAGCCATGCGTTCGGCTACAATGCCTTCCAGTTCTTTGGCGCGTTTGGCATACAGTTCGGCTACTTCGGGGAATACTACGAAAGGAGCTTCGGGGTTACCACCCAGATTCTTTATAGTATTTACGTACGCATCGCCACCCAGGGGAGCACCGTGTGTAGCGCAATCTGCCTCGTAGCTGGTACCGTCTTTGCGCAGGGCACCTTTACCCATTACGGTTTTACCGATGATGAGGGTGGGACGTGCTTTTTCGGCTTTGGCTTCGGTAAGCGCCTTGCGGATGGCATCGGCATCGTTACCGTTAATGGTGATAACCTTCCAATCCCAGGCTTCGTATTTTTTAGCCACATCTTCTACCGTTACTTCGCTGGTGGTAGTGGAGAGCTGAATATCGTTGGAGTCGTAAAACATAACCAGGTTGTCCAAGCCTAAGGTTCCTGCCATACGACCGGCGCCTTGCGAGATTTCTTCCTGCACGCCACCATCTGAAATGTAAGCGTAGATGGTTTGGTTCATCACTTCACCAAAGCGGGCTTTGAGAAACTTGGCTGCGATGGCTGCACCTACGGCATAGGTATGTCCTTGTCCCAACGGACCGGAAGTGTTCTCAACACCACGCATTATATCAACTTCGGGGTGCCCCGGTGTGGGACTGCCCCATTGACGGAACTGCGACAGTTCGTCCATAGTGTACTTACCGGTAAGGGCCAGCACGGAATAAAGCATCGGCGACATGTGACCCGGGTCAAGGAAGAAGCGGTCGCGACCTTCCCAGCGGGGATTCTTGGGATCGTATACTAAAAACTCAGAGAAGAGCACGTTCACGAAATCGGCACCACCCATGGCACCCCCCGGGTGACCGGAATTGGCTTTTTCGACCATCGATGCAGCCAGGATACGGATGTTATCGGCCGCGCGGTTCATAAGTTTGTTATCGTTCATACTATTTAAGTGTTAAAGAATTTTGGGCAAAGATAGTTGTTTCCTACTAAAGAGAGCTATCCCTGCCCATCTTTTTTATTCGCTTTTAAAGTCTCTTGTTGTTTAATTTACAGGAAGCTTAACGGCTGATTTACTGTAACTCAAGTGTAACTATTGACTTCGCGGGAAGTTTTACTTTGAGTACTCCTTTGGTTATTTTCACTTCTTTAAACGCAGCGGGTTTTACGGTGCCGGGTTTCTCGAAGGTGTTGTGGTCGGTGAGGTTGGCAGATGTAAGTATCTCGCCCACAGCTTTTGTTTCCTTGATTCCGGGCAGTTCAATGGTAATTTCCTGTTCGTTGGCGGCATCTACATTAGAGAGTGATATGTGGATGCGGCCGTTCTTATCTTTCGATGCGGTGGCGCTTACCATGGGCACTACACGATTGTCACGAGCGGTAAAGCGGTCGCAAATCAGGTCGAACGGCAGGTACGTGGCATCCTGATGTGGTTGGTACATTTTGAACACATAGTAGGAGGGTGTAAGTACCATATCCTTGTCTTTGGTAAGAATCATCGATTGCAATACGTTTACAATTTGGGCGATGTTCGCCATCTTCAGACGGTCGGTGTACTTGTGGAATACATCTAACGAAAGACTGGCTACGAAGGCATCACGCAGGGTGTTTTGTTGGTACAGGTGTCCGCTGATGGTACCGGGTTCTTCGTCCCACCAGGTTCCCCACTCGTCAAGCAACAGGGCAATCTTTTTATCCTTGTCGTACTTATCCATGATTTCACAATGCTTCTTGATTACGTTCTCTACTTCGAGGCATTTGCCCATGGTCCAGTAGTAATCGTCGGTATTGAATTTGGTAGCGGCTGTTTTGCTGCCCTGCCATCCGGTTACGGTGTAGTA
>JAVBVL010000016.1:0-22157 GCA_031554285.1 Bacteroides sp. | reverse complement strand
AAATAAAAGGGGCAAACTTCACAGCCTACCCCCTCTCCTCTTAATTAAAAACCTCTAAATTAACAATCAATCTACTACCTTAAATGAAACTTCTTCACCTGATTGACTATCGGTAGCTACCCATAAACCGAAGTCGCCGGGTTCAACAGTCTTAATCATATCTATATTCCAGAATGCTAATTCTGCAATGGGAAGTTCAAATGATACATTACGCTTTTCACCGGCTTTCAGGGTGATGCGTGCAAAACGTTTTAACTCCTTCACAGGACGGGTTACCGAACCCACTTTATCTTGTACATATAATTGTGCCACTTCGGTAGCATCGTAACTGCCTGTATTTGTCAGGTCGAAAGTAACCTTCAGTACATCGTTCTTTTTCAACTGATTGGCCGACAGGCGTACATTGCTGTACTCAAACGTAGTGTACGACAGTCCGTAACCAAACGGGAAGAGCGGGTCGAATCCGGCATCCATGTAGAAGGAGGTACAACCTAAGGAGGTTTGTCCGGCTTCTACCGGAATATCGTTCAACAAGGTTTCCGTGCGGGTTGCCGGACGACCGGAGTTGTTGTGCGCATAATACACAGGTACTTGTCCCACCATTTTGGGGAAGGTAACCGGCGTTTTGCCACTGGGCACTGCGTTACCGAAAATCAAATCGGCCAAAGCAGGACCACCCATGGTTCCGGGATGGAACGAGTAGAGCAGGGCTGCCGACAGGTCGACTTCCTTACCAATGGTGAGCGGACGCCCCGCCATAACCACCGTTACTACCGGCTTGCCGGTTTTAGCCAACGCAGCAATTAACTCCGATTGTGCTCCTTGCAGATTCAAATCCGCCAAGCAGTGTGCTTCACCCGAAAGAATAGACTCTTCGCCCACAAAGGCAAGGATTACATCGGCACGGGCAGCAGCAGCGGCAGCTTTTGCTACACCAGCCGCATTCTTATCACGGCTGTAAGCCAATCCCGGTTCAAAAATTACTTGTACTTTATCACCAACCATCTCTTTGATGGCCATATAGGGAGTTTGTGTGTGTGTGTTGTCTCCATCGAATACCCAGGTACCCATCTGTTCGTACGGGGCATCGGCCATAGGACCTACTATGGCAACGGTACGTACCGATTCTTTCAGCGGAAGCACCTTTTCGTTTTTCAAAAGAATAGCCGATTCTACCGCAGCGCGTTTCGCTGCTTCCAGATGCGACTCGGCATACATTACCGAAGGTTGTTTTTCGTCTACATACGGATTATCAAACAATCCCAGGCGGTATTTAATACGCAGAATGTTACGTACTGCGTTATCAACAGTCGATTCTTTTACTTTTCCTTCTTTGATAAGTTCGGGCAGGTATTTTACAAAAGTGTAGCTTACCATCTCCATATCTACACCGGCATTAACCGATTTCAGGGCAGCTTCTTTGTCATCGGCCACGAAACCGTGCGGAATCATCTCTTTAGCCGAAGCCCAGTCGGTTACCACCAGGCCGTCGAATCCCCATTCGCCACGAAGCACATCTTTCAGAATAAAGGTGTTACCTGTAGAGGGAACTCCGTCGTTGTCGTTGAACGAAGTCATAAACGTAGCTGCTCCGGCTTTAGCCGCTGCTTCAAACGGAGGCAGGTAAACATTGCGCAAACGGCGTTCAGGAATGTAAGTAGAGTTATAGTCGCGTCCACCTTCGGCAGCTCCATAACCAACAAAGTGTTTCGGACAAGCGGCAATGGAGGTGGGGTTATTCAACGAATCGCCCTGGAAGCCTTTCACCAT
Organism: Bacteroides sp.; assembly: GCA_031554285.1. Lineage (GTDB taxonomy): Bacteria > Bacteroidota > Bacteroidia > Bacteroidales > Bacteroidaceae > Bacteroides. Next base: position 20,387 of record JAVBVL010000016.1, on the reverse strand, counting down.
GGCAGCACCCATTACAGAAGTGAGGTAGGTATCTTCGCCACATCCTTCGGCCATGCGTCCCCAACGGGGGTCACGGGCTACGTCGATCATCGGCGCAAACGTCCAACGGATACCTACTGAAGCCGCTTCAATAGCTGCTACACGAGCACCTTCTTCGGCTACCGAAGGGTCAAACGAAGCTGCTTGTCCCAATGGGATGGGGAAGATGGTTTTAAAACCGTGAATCACATCACGGGCAATCAGCAAGGGAATACCCAAACGCGATTCTTCTACCGCTACGCGTTGCAATGCATTGACACGAACGGGGTCTACCTCATTCAGGATAGAACCTATTTCGCCTTTTTTAATGAGCTTACTCATCTCCTCGATGTTGCCGTACGAGCTGATTTGGTTCATCTGCCCAATTTTTTCTTCAAGCGTCATCCGGGCGAGCATCTTCTCTACCTTACTTTCTAACGCCTTGTCTGTTCCCTTAGTAGCGGGAGCCTGCGTACATGCCACGAAGGGCAGCAGCAACAAACCGGCAGAAAGCATCTTCACTATATTCTTCATGGTGTTTTGTGTATTACTGTTTTTGAAATACGCGTACATAATCTATCTCGTAGGTAGCCGGGAGTGCTGTTTCATCGACTCCTTGTGAGCCTCCCCAATCACCGCCCCATGCCAAATTCAACTTGAGGTAAAAGGGCGTATTGAACGGCCAGGTGTTTTTATTTCCATTTCCATCATTATTGAAAGTGAAAAGAAGAACTCCGTCTACAAATGTCTTAATATAGGTTTCCGTCCACTCCAGTGCATACACATGGAAGTCTGACTGGGCTGTGGAGATAAATCGTTCCGCTGTTTTTTGAGTACCTATTGAATGATAATATGATTTGCAATGAATGGCAGACGATACTACATTGGGATTGTATCCCACTTCTTCCATAATATCTATTTCGCCATCATCGGGCCAGTTCTGGAAGTTTTTGGGCATCATCCAGAATGCGGGCCAGGTTCCTTTGCCCGTGGGCAGTTTGAGGCGTGCTTCAAAATACCCGTATGTCCAACTTTTGGTGGTATTAAGGCGCACTGAGAATACTTCGTTACGTACTTTTTTAGCTATAATTTTCAATGTACCATCCGAGACAAGCGCACAGGTGTCTTTACTCATGAAACCGCTGATATAGTTTTGCAGTTCATGATTGCCCCAGCCATGGTTACCCGTTTCGTAATACCAGTTAACGGTATTGGGCAGGGCAGGCAGTCCACCACTCAGGCGTGCTTCATTAAACTCGTCGTTCCACACCAGTTTATACCCGTCGGGAGCTTTTATTTCCTGTTCGGGAACGGGTTTGGGAAGCTCTTCGGGTATGCTGTCACTGGCACTACACGATGAGAAGTGCAAGGAGATAAGCAAGCCATAAATGATACATCGTTGTTTCATCCTGTAAAAAGGAATAAGGAAGAGAGCAGGTGTTACCGCTGCTCTCTTCGGGATTTATAAATTACCTACTATTCGTCGAATGAGAAGTCGTCAAAGAAGAAGATACCGGGTCCGGCATGCCCTTCGGCGCCAATCTGAATCACAATCTTATCAAAGTCTTTGCGGTCTTTTGCCCCGCTAAAGTCGAATTCAAGATCTAACCACTTGTTAGTTTCCAAATCTTTGTGTTCAACTTGCACCTGAGTAGACCATGCGTTGCCGCCCAATCCATTGTCGTGAAGTTTCACTACAACCATCTTCTGCAACTGGTCAACAGCACTCCAGTCTTCTTTCTTATACTTCTTATCATAGTCGTTTGAGCTCGGAATGAAAACTTTCATACGTACCTTGTTTATTTTCGTCAAGTCAAATTTATAATCCTTTGCCAGGAAGAAAATATTAGAAGAAGGCGAATCGGTCTTTTCGTACATGTAAACCTTTGAAGATGTATTAGAGGGGAAAGGCCACGGGTTGTCATAGATATAATTCAATTTACCCATGTTGTCACGTTCAAAGTTTACAGAGAGTTTTTCGGCTTCAAAGTCCTCAGCCAATTTAACACCCTTAACTGCTACCTCAGGTTTCACGTTCTTTTCTTTCGGAACAAAACGATACCACCAGCCGTCGCCAGTTTTCACGGCACTTGCACAACGAACATAAAGTTCATTTTCCGACAGGGCTACAATGTCATATGTAGAAGTTCCGGCATAGTGTCCAAAGAAAGCTCCGTCACTCAAGGTAATTGTTTTAGCTGTTTCGTTGAGTGTAAAGGTATAGCTATCCTTCGGAGTATACACTACGTCAAAGTCGCCTGCGGGAGGAACGGTTGCTACACCACCCAGTGCATCTTTACCTTCTGTATTGGTGTATATCTTTCCCTTGTTTTTCCAAACCATCTTCACACCAACCTGTACAAAGGTAAATTCCTGTTCGTAAAGGCTGGATTCTAATTTTCCTTCGGCCGGACATGACCACCAGCTGGGGCTATCGCCTGCGGGACCTACTCCAAAGTGTCCATTGTGGTATTGGTCGAACACCCAAGTTTTACCTGCCAGGTTAGCAGCACCCCCTGTAAGGGCGTTATACATCGGTGTATTGAGCAACGACATATCGTCGGCAGCAATAATAATATCCTTCACGATAGATGTAGCACCACCTGTAGTGAACAGGGTCATGGTAATGGTATAGCTACCTTTGAAGGGATACTCTACCTTAGCAGTTTCTCCATTAGCAGTGGTTCCATTTCCGAAATCCCATCTAACCACTCCCTTTACTTGCGATTCGTTTTTCAAATCAATTACGTTCGCATTGGTTCTAGGCGTTGCCGAGAAAGCCAGTTGGCTTTCATTGGCTACGGTGCCTAACGAATGATCATTGTCTTCCTGGGGCGAGCATGCTGTCATTGCAAACATGGTTGCCAAGGCCAATAATCCTGATTTCAATATATTTTTCATATTCATTATTCTTTATTGGTGTGACTAAATTATTGCCATCCGGGGTTTTGTTTCAACTCGAACTCTGTTCCCTTGGTTTTTTCAATTTCGCTTTCGGGAATAGGAATATACTTGCAAGTTTCAGTATATGTACGTACTGAGTTGTGTGCAGGGTCATTTTCGGTCAATACGGTAACAGCATCGCCCCAACGTACCAGGTCGTAGAAACGCATACCTTCACCTACAAATTCGCGACGACGTTCTAACTTAATGTTAGCTGCAGTGGGTTCCAGATTCTTTTCTTCACCGAACGCACGTTTACGAATCGTATTGAAACATTCTGTGGCGCTCACGCCTTGAGCTTCTGTTTGTCCCAACATCTTAACCAACTCGGTGTAGTTAAGCAATGTTTCGGCATAGCGGAAGATACGCAGGTTGTTACAATAGTTCAAGTCGGTATCTCCGGGAGGAGGGTTATAACCTTCACGGGCAGCATACTTACCTTGGAACAAGCCTGTATTCTGGAAACGGGCACCGTAAGTACCGTCTTCCCACTTCAGGATAGATGCATCACGACGGGTATCACCTTCTTCAAACGCATCATAAGCAGCCTGACGAACCGGACCAAATCCCCAACCGCCTTTGAATACCTTATTAGGATCTTTCAAATCATTCGGTGAGATAAATGCCGGAAGGTTTGTTCCGTAACCACCCCAACCGGTTGACCAGGTTTTACCTTCGGGTAATTGGTTGCTTTCAAAGATTGATTCTTTGCAGAATTCGTTTTCGTCCAACCACATGGCTTTGAAGTCGGCCATCAAATCGAACTGTCCGCTCTTAATGATAGTAGCCATATCGTTGGTAATTTCGGCATAACGGCTGGCATCTTTTTGATACATAACCACACGGGCTTTCAACATCAACGCAGCAGCGCGTGAAGCGCGTCCAAGGTCGGAACCGGAAGTCTTCATAGCCATGCTACCTTCTTTACAAGCGATATCCAGGTCGGCCATGATTTTCGGATAAATCTCGTCGGCAGACAGTTGAGCGGTCATATAAGGAGGTGTAGAAAGCGGTTCTTCGAAGTAAGGAATGTTACCGAAAAGCTTCCACAACAAGTGTACATAGTAAGCACGCAGGAAGTGTGCTTCGGCTTTGTATTGCTCCAACTTGGCAGTAGAAACGCCCACTGCATTTTCACAAGCAATGATTACGTTGTTGGTACGTGCCAAACCGGTAAAGTAAATGCTCCAAAGGCCACCCAATGTTTCGGCTCCACTTGAGGTAAACTGTGACAGTTTGTACAACTGACCCTGGTCACCGGCATCACCACCACCTTTGTAAACATCATCCGAACGAAGGTCGGACATAAACAGGATAGCGTTGTAGTTATTGTTTGCGTAGCTATCAAATAACAGGATTTGATATGCCGAACCCAAGTTAGAAAGGATAGCTCCTTCGGTAGCTGCGCCACCGGCCTCTTGCTTCTCAGTAGAAGAAGCAGTCAGAAAATCTTCGCCGCAAGAGGTTGTCAGCAGGGTTCCTGCCAACGCAGCTACGATTGTCAAATATTTATATCTTTTCATACGTGTATTATTTAAAAGTTAGAAAGAAATGTTAGCACCGAAAGAGATGGTTCTTGATTGCGGGTATACACCACGGTCGATACCAATTGTAGTATAGCCACCAGATGCAACTTCAGGGTCGAAACCGTCATAGCCGGTGAATGTCAACAAGTTCTCAGCAGCCACATATACTCTCAGTTTCTGGATAGAGATTTTCTTTGTCCACATAGAAGGCAGGGTGTAACCAATTTGAGCGCTCTTCAAACGCAGGTAGCTGCCATCTTTGATGTACAGGTCGGACGAACGCCAGTTGCTGTTTGCATTAGCTGTTGTCATGCGCGGAATGCGGTTCGAAGTTCCTTCACCACACCAACGATCCAAAATCCATGTAGGACGGTTCATTGCCGGGATATCACCACGTTGTGAGAAGTCGAAGATATCGTTACCTACTGTTCCTTGGAAGAAGAGGTTGAAGTCGAAGCCTTTCCATTCGCCACCCAGGGTCAAACCGTAAGTCCAGTCGGGCATACCTTTACCAATTTTGGTTTTATCGTTATCGTCGATTACGCCGTCATTGTTCAAGTCTACGAAACGAACGTCGCCCGGTTGTGCTTTTGACTGCATTTTCTCACCTTTATCATTTACATACGCATCCACTTCTGCCTGGTTCTGGAAAAGACCAGCTGTTTTGTAACCATAGAAGTAAGGCCATACTTCGCCATTCATACCTTTTACATAGCTACCTACACCCGAAGCACCTGCCGATTCATACGTAGCTTCACCAGAAGCGTTACCCAATCTAATCAATTTATTCTTCAAGTAAGAGGCATTAGCCAGGATGTTGTAATTGAAATCGCCAATCTTGCTCTTCCAGCCCAATTCAAATTCAAGACCCCAGTTTTCCATGTCGCCCACGTTAGCCATCGGAGCGCTTTGTCCTACGTAACCCGGGATAGGTTGGTCCATCAACATACCGTTGGTTTTCTTCTTAAAGTAGTCGAAACCAAAGCTCAATGCATTTCTAAAGAAGCGGGCATCGAAACCGAAGTCGGTTTGTTCTGATTCTTCCCATTTAATATTGGGGTTGGGGATAGCAGCCGGTGAAGTACCGTATTGCATGGTACCGCTCTTGCTGTCAGAAGATACTACATAGCCACCACCGAAATAGTAGTTTTGTCCACCATCCATCAAGGAAGTATAACGGAAGTTACCAATACTTTGGTTACCGTTCTTACCCCAGCTCAAACGCAATTTGAAAGAATCGAACCATTCGGGATGATTTTCTAAGAGAGGTTCATTCAGTACGTTCCATCCCAAAGAAACTGCCGGGAAGGTAGCCCACTTGTTATTGGGACCAAATTTAGAAGAACCGTCACGACGGATAGTAGCCTGAATCATGTAACGTTCGGCATAGTTATAGTCTAAACGAGCGAAGTAAGAAGCCAGTGATTCAAAGTTAAAACCACCTGTACCACCGTATACACGTTCTTTATCACGGTCGGCAATAGCCGAGTTGATGTTAGCCTTGCTCGGATCTGTTTCCAGCAAGTCGTAATCGCTACCACCCAACTGACGGGTTGTATATTTTTGAGCCGATTGTCCCAACACGATGCTCACGTTATGCTTTTGAGCAAATGTTTTTTGGTAAGTCAACACATTTTCAACCTGCCAGGTATAGCCACGGTTCATTTCACTCCATACAGAGCTTTGAGTTACATTCTTTCCCTGAGTAGCCAGGAAGTACGGGAATTGGTAGCCGTCTGTTCCCCAGAAAGCAAGGTCGAAACCATAGCTGCTCTTGAATTTCAAGCCCGGAAGAATGTCCAATTCACCCCAGAATGAGCCTACAAACTTATCTTCGTTTTTCTTTTCTGATCTCGGTTGGTTCAACATACCCACCGGGTTAGCGATTTCCTGAAAACCACTGGGAGGAGTAGAGAATACACGACCGTCTTTATCTTTTACAGCATACGGATATTGTTTCAAGATAGCTGCTGCATCTTCTTCGCTTGCATACACAGGAACCAGCGGACTGAATGTCAACGCGCTACCCAGGATAGAGCCATATTCAGAGTTTGTTTCGATACCTGTAGAAGTAGCTCTTGCATACGATACGTTTACACCCACGCGTACTTTGTTCAAGTATTTGCGGTCGGTTGCTTCGAATACATTGTAGATAGAGTTGCTACGTACGCTCCAACGGTCGTAGTTAGAGATACCATAGTTACCACCCACGATACCTTCCTGGTTGAAGTAACCCAAAGAAAGGAAGTATTGAATTTTATCGTTACCACCGCTGATGCTTACCTGATGGTTTTGCACCGGCGCGTCGTAGTTGAATGTTTCATCTTGCCAGTCGGTACCTCTACCGGCTGAGTTGATTTGCTCGTTGGTATAACGGGGAGCATTACCGTCGTTTACCTGCGATTCGTTCATGATTACCATGTACTCTTTCGCGTTCAATACAGATTTCTTCTTCCACGGGTTTTGGAATCCGTAGCTGAAATCATAGTTTACAGTAGTTTTGCCTTGAGCACCCGATTTGGTAGTTACCAGGATAACACCATTTGCCGCACGTGCACCATAGATAGCAGCCGAAGCAGCATCTTTCAGGATTTCCACTGATTGGATATCTGTGGGGTTCAGGTAGCTGATACCACCACCCACAGCCATACCGTCGACAATGTACAACGGATTACTGTCGTTCACCGTACCGATACCACGGATACGTACTTTAGAGTCGGAACCCGGTTGACCCGAGCTTTGGGTAATTTGTACACCCGATACCTTACCTTTCAGCGCATCTTCCACGCGTGAAGGTTTAGATACGTTCAAATCTTCGGCAGTTACGCGGCTGATAGCAGCAGTAACCACGCTCTTCTTTTGAACACCATATCCAATAACCACTACTTCGTCCAATGCTTCGGCATCTTCTAACAAAGTAATGTTGAGGTTCTGGCTACCCTTCACAGCTACTTCCTGTGTTTTGTAACCTATGTATGAAACAGTAAGGATTGCATTGGACGGAACAGTGAGTTTAAAGTGACCGTCCAGGTCGGTGATTGTACCATTCGCAGTAGATCCTTTCACTACCACGTTTACGCCGGGCAATGGGTCTTTATCATGCCCGCCCACAACTGTACCTTGCACCTGTATGTTCTGCGAAAATACAGTAAGGTAAGTTCCTAATAGAAATAAAACTGATAATAACTTCTTCATAAGTTTTTAAAAAATTAAGATTAACTTATTCGCTTTTCATCCGCCGCTAAACCCGTACGTTGTTCGCTTTGGACAGTGCAAACATAGTTCTAAAAGCAGGCAAAGATGTTAAAAACCGAATTTTTAAATACGTCAAACTCAAAAAATGAATACGTCAAAAATACGTCAAAAATTTATATATTATTAATTATCAACAATTTAACAATACGCACTCATACTACGTCAATTATGTTGTAGAACACAAAACGAGCGGCAACTTATTTTTATTCAAATAAAGTTGCCGCTCGTTTTTCTTCGGGAAGTATCTTTTTGGGAATGAAAGTTAAAAGCTGTTAGTTAGGTATTCAAGCAAATTATCGTCGCGTTCCATTCCGAATTTCTTGCGGATACGATAACGGATGGTTTCTACTCCGCGTACCGAAATACTCATCAACGGCGCTATCTCTTTGGTGGAAAGATTCATCTTCAAATAGGCGCACATCATTCGCTCATTGAGCGACAAGTCGGGGTGCCTTTCGGCCAGGCGTTTCATAAACTGATTATGCACCAGGTCAAACTGGTCTTCAATGCGTTTCAGCACCTCATCACTCTGCATGTTCGAGTCTATTTTATTACCTACTACCATCAGCATCTGCTTGGCTTCTTTGGTACCATCGCCTTTCAGACTACTGATAACCTTGAATATTTCCGACTTAATTTCGGCAAGCACCTCGCTCTTGCGGGAAAAGTTAATCAGGAGGTTGGCCATTTCCTGGCTCTTGTGCTTCAGGTCGTATTCCAGTTTCTCCTTCTCCAGGCGTATAATCTGGCTTTCCTTGCGGGCATTCTCTTTCTCGAACTCTTTCTCCAGCTGGTGCATCTCTTTGTCTTTTTCGACTACCGCCTGCTCACGCTTGCGCTTCAAACGCAGGTCGTCCCAACGGTACAAGCCCCATAAAGCGGCGAGGAACAGCAGGAAGTAAACCACGAAGGCTACCGTAGTACGGTACCAAGGTGGCAGTACACGGAAAGTAAACGTATCCGACGAGGTAGTTCCGTCCAGAAAGATGGCTTTTACCTCAAACACATACTCTCCATCGGGCAGGTTGCTATATTCTTTTACCTTTATATGGGTAAAGTCCGACCACTCTCCCTGATTCAACCGGTACTGGAAGCTCACCTCTTCACCGTGGGTAAACGAGGATATGCCATATTCAAAACGAATGGCATTCTGGAAATAATTAATCTCCGGCTCCGGTTTCACTTTCAGGAAGTTGTTGGTATATATCAATGAGTCCTTCGGGTACGAAAGATAGGCACTCAATATATGCATGGAGTGACTGTAATCCTTGCGGTAGTGTTGTGCAGGGACTTTAAACAGCGCAAATCCGTTGTCGTTGGGGATAATCATCAACGAATCGGAGATAGGGATGAGCGCTTCGGCGCCCGGAACCAACTCTACCGAAGCCAGTTCAATGGGTACAATCAACGTATTGCCCCCGGTTTTATAGGTACGCAGGTTACCTATACATATCTCCTTGGGACTTAAACTAATGAGGTGATTGCCGTATTGCACCAACCGTGAATAAGGTTTGGCTCCATTCAGCAGATTATTGAATTCCTGACAGGGTTCCATCTGGTCGGTGGTACGGTTGTGTTGGTATACCCCCTGAGGTGTGGCAAAGAATATTTTCCCTTCTATTTTACTGACATATACATCGCGGTTATCGGGGAATCCGTCTTTTTCACCGTATGAACGGATGCTGCGTACCTTGGTGAGGTCCTTACTTAGTTCTACCCGCAAAGTTTGGTCGGCATTGAATACCCACAGCACCTCGGCCGATTCTTGTTCAAAGAAACGGCACGAATCGAATAGCCCGTCTACCCTGGCTACCATGCGCCACTCCTTCCCTACTTTCTCCATGAGATGCAGGCCGTTATACACCCCGACAAACATCTTATCGGTAGTACCCGTTACCAGTTGGCATGCCCAGGCACCTGCCACATCGGCAATTTTGCGCATGGTAGTGCCTTCAATCAGGAATACGCCACGGTCGTGCAGGCAAAACAAGTCGTCGCCAATGCGGCACAGGTTCCATACCTGCCCGCTCGAGTTGGCTACCGGACGAATATCGGGCAGTTTATCGCTCAACTTTACCGGGTAATGCGTATAATAAAGTCCGCGGTTAGTACCCAGGTACAGGTAATCGCCGGCTAACAAAGCGGCGTATCCGGTACCATACGAGTAAGGATACGAGTATAAATTGGTAAAAGAAGAGTCGAGGCATACATAATCGATACCGCTATCCAGCCCAGCCCACAGGTTGTTCCACTCGTCAAAAGCAACGGAGAGTACCGTATTATTCTGCATCCCGTTGTTCTCATTGTAATATTTAACCTGCAAGGTGCGCGAGTTAACAAGCAGTAATCCTTTGTGTACCGTACCCAGAGCTACCCAATCGCCGGAAATGGCGGCACAAAACACTTCGTTTTCCCGCATAAAGGCTTCGGCGCCGGTTACCAGAGGGGCAGCCGTACGGCCATCGTAATAAAACATCCCGTCGTAAGCAGTGACAATCAGCACCCCTTCGTTAAAGGGCAGGATGCTGCGGATACGTTTGGACTGTAACATCTCGGCACCCTGCAACGGGAAGAAGGTGTTACCCACCAACACAAACACGCCCCGGTCGGTACCTATATATAATACACCGTTCACCATGTCGGAGCAGTCAATCTTCCATTCGGTACGAATGATGGTATATTTCCCATTCAGGAGTTTCAACACATTGTTGTCTCCCTGGAAATAGATGATGTTATCGCTTTCGTGAATGCCCCACACATTACCCAGGTAGCGGTCGGGTTCTATCACCGAGTCGGACATACAGGTGTATTGCAATTTCCCGTCGGTTCCCGGTTCCAGGTACCCGAATTCATTGATACCCCCTACATAAATACGATTTTGTTGCCGGGAAGGATACACGGCGCGCAGGTCCGACCGGTTATTGAGCGGAAACACGTCCCAGCTGTTACCGTCAAATTGCAGCGCTCCGCTTTTATTGGCAAAATACACCCAGCTATCATTGTAAGTAGCAATTTGCCAGGTTTGCGAACCCTTTCCATACAAGCTCTTGGGGTAATTGATGATAAAGTTATTCCAGTCCGATGCCTGAAGGTGGCCGGAAAGCAGTAAAAAAACAGACAGGCAGAAAATAACTTTGCGTAAGTGCCTCATAGTAGATTCTTTAGTTACGTAAGTACAAATGTAATTCTTTCTTTGGAATTAGCAGGGTGAGAGAACAAAAAAAGCATTCCAATGGTGGAATGCTTGGTGAGCCTCTTGTCGGATTCGAACCAACGACCCCGAGATTACAAATCACGTGCTCTGGCCAACTGAGCTAAAGAGGCGGGTGGGTAAGCTTACTATATCGCGCCGCTACAACCAACTACCTTTGCTGCGATCAAGCCCTGGAGGATTCGAAGGGAGCTGGCCGTATAGGACTTACCCGGGCGCAAAGGTAGACATTTTTATATTACCTGCAATACCCCCTTTTCATTTTTTTGACGGGAGGTACCCTAAGCATTTACCCCTCAATGATTTAATCGACTAAAAAAAATACCGTCACACATAAGGCTTTATTAACTTTAACAACCTGTTACTCCTTAACAACCAATATTATTTATACCTTTGTGCGCTATTTAATATAACAATGAGTCAAAACAGAAGTTTCATACAGCGATATGCCATGCTCTATGGCACGTATATGGGAGTATTTTGGATATTAAAATTTATTTTACTTCCGTTGGCTCCGGCCGTACCTTTCTTCATGTTCCTTTTCGTTGGGCTTACTTTAGCCGTACCGTTCATGTCCTTTTATTACGCCCGTTTGTACCGCAATGAAGTGTGCGGAGGCAGTATCAGTTTCGGGCAAGCCTGGATATTCACCTTATTTATGTATGTGTTTGCCGCCATGCTTACCACGGTGGCTCATTATATCTACTTCCAGTTTATTGACCATGGGCACCTGCTGGCATTCTTTTTAGACAGCTTTAAACAAGCCGCCAAGTTATATCCGGAAGAGATGCAGGCCGACCTGGAACTGATTAAGGAGAGCACGCAAACATTCTTTGAGCAACCTGCTATCAACATTACCGTGCAGTTTATGGCCAACAATGTATATTACGGCAGTTTGTTAGCCATTCCTACCGCTTTGTTTGTGATGCGCAAACGTAAGCCTACAGCTACTCCAACCGAAAACAACAACCAGTAAACAACTACATTATGGATATATCAGTTGTTATCCCTTTATTCAACGAAGAAGAATCGCTTCCCGAATTGCACGCCTGGATTGAGCGGGTAATGAAAGCCAATGGCTACTCCTACGAAGTTATCTTTATCAACGATGGCAGTACCGACCGTTCCTGGCAAGTTATTGAACAGCTGAAAGCACAATCGGAAGCGGTACGGGGCATCAAGTTCCGCCGCAACTACGGCAAGTCGCCGGCGTTATTCTGCGGTTTTGAACAAGCCGTGGGCGATGTGGTTATTACAATGGATGCCGACTTGCAGGACAGCCCGGACGAAATTCCGGCATTGTACCGCATGATTACCGAAGAGGGATACGACCTGGTATCGGGATGGAAAGAGAAACGCTATGACCCGCTTTCTAAGACCCTTCCTACCAAGCTATTCAACGCCACGGCACGCAAGGTATCGGGTATTAATAACCTGCACGATTTTAACTGCGGACTGAAAGCCTACCGCCGGGAAGTAGTAAAGAATATCGAGGTATACGGTGAGATGCACCGTTACATTCCGTACCTTGCCAAGAATGCCGGGTTTAATAAGATAGGTGAAAAAGTGGTACACCACCAGGCACGTAAATTCGGAACCACAAAGTTCGGCGGTTGGAACCGTTTCTTTAACGGCTATCTGGATTTAATCACGTTGTGGTTCCTCTCCAAATTCGGTATCAAACCGATGCACTTCTTCGGACTGTTAGGTTCGTTGATGTTCATCTTCGGTTTTATTGCCGTTATCATTGTGGGAGTTACCAAGTTATATAACATGTCGCACGGTTTCCCGTACCGGCTGGTAACCGATTCGCCCTATTTCTACCTGTCGCTCACCGCCATGATTATCGGCACCCAGTTGTTCCTGGCAGGCTTTATAGGCGAACTTATTTCGCGCAACGCCCCCGAACGTAACAATTATCAAATAGAAAAGATACTTTAATAACCAACCTGTTATGACTCATTTACTTCGATTTGTCCTGGTTCTGTTGGCAATGTGTTCTATCGTAGGCATCAGTTCGTCGTGCTCGGAAGATGCCGATTGTTCGATGGAAGGGCGCCGCATGATATACTGCGGGCTGTACACCATTGACCCCGACAACAAAGAAACCGTGCTGAAAGATACGTTAGACTCGCTTACCATCACCGCGTTGGGAACCGACTCGATTATCCTGAATAACCAGAAGAAAGTAACCAAACTGTCGCTTCCGCTGCGTTATACCGCCGATACCACGGCTTTGGTGCTGCATTACGACTACAAACGCCGTCCGGAATATACCGACACCATCTACATTGTACACAATAACATCCCGTTCTTTGAGTCGATAGAGTGTGGCTATACCGTGCAGCAAACCGTACTGAAAGCAAGTTTCAGTACCTATCAACTCGATTCCATATACATTGCCAATAAAGAAGCCCAGGCTTATGAGACAGAGAACTTCAAGCTGTTTTTCCAGTTCAATCGCAATTAGCCTGCTGCTATTGTTATGGGTGGTTGTGCCGGTAAGGGCGCAACAGGCTCGTCCCAACCCTACTCCTAAAAGGAACCAGGTAAAGAAGGAAGCACCCAAGGAAGAAGTTCCCTTATACTGGGGTACCTTTGTGGGTGCCGACATTTACGGCATAGGCAGCAAACTGTTGGGCGGCGATTACCTGAGTTCGGAAGTAAGCGTAGCAGTTAACCTGAAGAACAAATACATTCCCACCCTGGAGCTGGGCTACGGGAGCAGCGATACTTGGGGCGAAACAGGCATTTACTACAAGGCACAGGCTCCATATGTCCGCATCGGCATGGATTATAACACCATGGCGAACAAGAAAGAGAAGAACAGTTTTCTCTTTGTGGGCGCCCGTTACGGGTTTACCTCCTTTACCTACGATGTAAAGAACGCCCCGTTAACCGATCCTATCTGGGGCGACGACATTGTTCCGCCGTTGGAAGACGGCATCTGGGGAGGCAGCATTGACTTTAACCACACCGGCATGAAGGCTACCATGCACTGGATTGAACTGGTGGGCGGCATCAAGGTGCAGATATACAAAAACTTCAACATGGGATGGTCTATACGTTACAAGTTCAAAGCATCGGCATCGGTGAGCGAAAACGGCAATCCCTGGTACGTGCCCGGCTTCGGCAAGTTCAACTCTTCCACCCTCGGAATTACTTATAGTCTTATATACAAATTACCTCTGTAACACATGACAGGAATTGAACTCTGGATTCTTGCAGTGGGGTTGGCTATGGATTGCCTGGCCGTTTCCATCGCAAGCGGAATCTTATTGAAGCATATACAGTGGAGACCCATGCTTGTGATGGCTTTCTTCTTCGGATTATTCCAGGCTCTTATGCCGCTCCTCGGTTGGATGGGCGCCAGCCTGTTCAGCCACCTTATCGAGAGTGTTGACCACTGGATAGCGTTCGGCATCTTGTTTATACTGGGCGGACGTATGATTTGGGAGTCGTTCAAGGACGAAGATTGCCGCCGGGAGTTTAACCCTGCCAGCCTGAAAGTAGTTATCACATTGGCTATTGCCACCAGTATCGATGCATTGGCAGTTGGGGTATCGTTTGCCTTCCTGGGCATAGATACATACAAAGCCATCCTATCGCCCATAGGTATCATCGGATTCGTGTCGTTTGTTATCTCCCTGTTAGGTTTGATATTCGGCATCCGTTGTGGATGCGGTTTTGCCCGTAAGTTGCGGGCGGAGTTGTGGGGCGGTGTTATATTGGTAGGTATCGGCCTCAAGATTTTGATTGAACATCTCTATTTATAACAGCTATGGAAAAGCGTTCGAAAAAGAACTTCCTTTGGTTGGCCTTGTTACTGCTGGCTACCATCGGGATATTGGCGCGGAAAAACAAACCGGCGCCTTACACCAGTGTAGACGGACTGATATTCGGCACGGTATATCAGGTTACGTATCAGCATGACGGCAACCTGAAGCCGGTTATTGAAGCGGCGCTGAAACAGTTTGACGGCTCGCTTTCGCCCTTTAACGACACCTCGGTGATTACCCGAATTAACCGCAACGAACCCGTAGTACCCGATTCGTTCTTCCTGCGTTGCTTTGAAAAAGCCATGCAGGTATCCCGGGAAACCAACGGGGCATTCGACATTACCGTAGGTCCGTTGGTAAACGCCTGGGGATTCGGGTTCAAGCAAGGAAAATTCCCCGACTCGCTTATGGTAGATAGTTTGCTACAACTTACCGGATATGAGAAAATACGCCTTTCCAACGGTGAAATCGTGAAAGACGACCCGCGCATCCTGCTTAATTGCAGCGCCATTGCCAAAGGATATGCCGTAGATGTAATTGCGCGGTTGCTGGAAGATAAAGGCATCCGCAACTTCATGGTCGATATTGGCGGCGAAGTGGTTACCAAAGGGCATAATCCGCATAACGCCCCGTGGCGTATCGGGGTTAACAAACCGGTAAACGACTCACTGGCTACCAACCAGGAGTTACAAACCGTATTACAGTTTACCGATGGCGCCCTGGCAACTTCGGGCAATTACCGCAATTACTATTACAAGGATGGCAAAAAGTACGCCCACACCATCGACCCGCACACGGGTTACCCCATTGAACACAGCATCCTCTCTGCCACGGTAGTTGCCAAGGATTGCATGACTGCCGATGCCCTGGCAACTGCCTTCATGGTGATGGGGTTAGAGAAGGCCATCGCCTTTGCCCAAGCCCGCCCGGAAATTGATGCCTACTTCATTTTCTCCGATGAAAAGGGCGATTTTGACACATTCTTCACCGAAGGGATGAAGAAATACCTTCCTAAAAAGTAATCATTTAAATGACTATCCGCATTCTTCCGCCTTGCCCCATAGGGTAGGGTGTTCAGTTAATGGTGCTCATTCTGAGATAATGCTTTTGCCCCGTAGGGGCTATGTGTTCGTAGCCGTGGGCGAAAGCCCACGGTATCAGATGCACCCTAAATATGCGCCACGTAGTGGTGCCGTGTATCATTCAAATATACCACAACAGCGCCACTACGTGGCGCAAAACCGGGCGAATGTACCGTTCCGTGGGCTTTCGCCCACGGCTACGAACACACAGCCCCTCTGGGGCAAGGGGAGCAGTAAGTTTCATTAGCGAAAACCTTTTGTTTCATGCTTTGAAACCCTTTGTTCCATGCCCGAAAACTTTTTGTTTCATTCCCGGAAACTTTTTGTTTCATTCCCGGAAACTATTAGTTACATCTACTGAATGCTGTTAGTTCCGCCCTTAAAACCGGGAGTTCCGCCCTTGAAACTGGGAGTTTTGCTCTTGAAACCAACGGTTTAGCTGATGAACCGCTGGTTTTATCTGATGAAGCTGACTCATTATAGCTTACTACATGAATGGCGAATCAATGTTAAAATGGCGAATGAATGGCGAATCAAAAACGGATTCGCCATCGATTATTTGTCAGTTAATCAATGGGATAAGTCGAAAAAGATGGCGAATGGCGAATCAAATTACATTTTTAGCTCATGGAGGTGTTTCTTCTACTTCAGAAAAACAAAGTACACCGCTCCTATCAGGCAGGCAAACGCTGCCAAGTGATTCCAGTGCAACGACTCCCCTTTAAACAACAGGGTAGAAAATACCGTAAACACCATCAAGGTAATTACTTCCTGAATCACCTTTAGCTGCATCAGGGTAAACGGCCCGCCATTACCCAGGAAGCCGATGCGGTTGGCAGGTACCTGTGCGCAGTATTCAAACAAGGCAATGCACCACGAAAAGAGAATAACTCCGAACAAGGGCCAGGTGCTGATGGCTTTGGTTTCTTGTAGTTTGAGGTGTCCGTACCAGGCAAATGTCATAAACACGTTGGATACAATGAGCAACGCAATGGAATAAAAGCCTTTCATATACTATTTGAGTTTGTTGTTTCCTATTCGGTGGTGAGATCTTCGGGCAGGAGGTCTTCCTGTATATTGGTCATGCTGCCCCACAGGCTGTACCGTGCTTCGGGATTCATCGCTTCGAGTTGATGCAGGATACCTTTCATATTGCTGCGGCTCGACTGCGATTCGTAGGGACAGTTTTTTACCTGCTTGCGGTATTCATGCAGCCCGGCAAGCTCTATCAGGTCGGCCTCATGTACCAGGCACATGGGGCGAATGATGGTCATGTCGAACTTGCGCATCACCAACCGGGGCGGCATGGTACTGAAGGCCCCCTGAAAGGTGATATTCATGAGCAGGGTTTCCAGGATATCGTCCATGTGATGTCCCAACGCTATCTTGTTGCAGCCGTGTTCTTTGGCTACGGTAAAGAGCGCCTTTCGGCGGTTCCAGGAACAGAGGAAGCAGGGCGACTTGCGGGTATCGGTGGTGGGGTCGAACGAAGTTTCGTACACCACCAACGGCACATCATACCGGTGGGCATGCGCACGGAGGTATTCCAAATCACTCTTATAAGGAATGTTTTGCATCACCACATGTACCGCCATCACCGTAAAACGGGGTTTGTGTATACGTGCCCGCCTGCCCAGGAGTTCGAGCAGAGCCAGCGAATCCTTCCCACCGGAGAGTCCGATCAGGATTTTATCGCCTTCTTCGATAAGCCCGTATTGCACCACACCTTTGTTAAAACGGCGTTGGATGCGGCGGAGGGTTTTCTCTTCTTCAGTAAACTGTGCCATTGTTTCAAAATCGGGTGCAAAAGTAAGCGAAAGCCCAGCGAAACGAACACTTTAAAGAAGAATTAACATAATAGCAAACAGGAAATCCCGATTATTTGCAATTAATTCGTATTTTTGAACTCACGAATAACAATGAATACGTATGATGATTTCTCCTAAATATAAAATACTCTTCCTGCTGTGCTGCTTTATAACCTGTGCCTCGGCCCAAACGCTTCAACAGGCGCAAACCATGTTCAAAAACAAGCAATACGATAAGGCTGCACCTGTCTTCCTGAAATACGTAAAACAACAACCTGCCAATGGCAACTATAATTATTGGTACGGCGTGTGCATGCTTCGCACCGGGAAACCTGCCGAAGCCGTGAAATACCTGGAAACATCGGTTCAAAAAAGGGTTACAGGCGGACGTTTGGCATTGGGTGAAACGTACGACCTGCTGTACCGCTTTGAAGAGGCTGTAAACTGTTACGAGGAATATATAGCCGACCTGAGCAAGCGGAAACAACCGACTGCCGACGCCGAGACTTTACTGGAGAAGAGCAAAGGCAACCTGCGTATGCTAAAGGGCGTGGAACGGGTATGTGTAATTGACAGCTTCGTGGTTGATAAAACCAACTTCCTGCAAACGTATAAGCTCAGCGAGGAGTCGGGCAAACTTTATACGCACAACCAGTTCTTCAAAACAACGGGTAACGCCGACGCTACGGTATACGAAACTGAATTGGGCAACAAACTGTATTATGCCGAGACCGGAGCCAATAAGAAACTGAATATTTTCCAAAAGAATAAGTTGCAGGACGATTGGGGAGCCCCCCATCTGCTGTCCGACCATATCAACACAGGCGGCAACACCAACTACCCGTATGTACTTACCGACGGGGTAACCATTTATTATGCCTCGGACGGTGCCGAATCGATGGGTGGATACGACATCTTTGTGAGCCGGTACAATCCCTCTACAGACAGTTATCTTACTCCCGAAAACGTAGGCATGCCGTTTAACTCGCCGTTCAACGATTATATGTATGTAATCGACGAGTACAACAACTTAGGTTGGTTTGCTTCGGATCGTTATCAGCCTGAAGGTAAGGTGTGCATTTACGTATTTATTCCCAATTCATCGAAGCAAACGTACAATTATGAGTCGATGAAGCCGCAGGAGATTGCCGCGCTGGCAAAGCTGAGTTCGTTAAAGAGCACCTGGGAAGATTTGGATGCCGCAAGAGCCGCCCAACAGCGATTGGCTAATGCTTCCATATACGAACCGAAGAAAGAGGTGAAAGCCGATTTTGAATTCGTGATTAACAACAACCATACGTACCACCAGCTAAGCGACTTTAAGAGCGCACAGGCACGTACCCTGTTCCAACAATACCAACAAAAGCAGACGGCATACCGCCAGCAAACCGAGAAACTCGACAACTTGCGCCAACAGTACGTCGGAGCCAACCAGGCAAAGAAAAACAGTCTGGCTCCCTCCATCCTCGATTTAGAGAAACGGATAGAACAATTGGCACAGGAGGTGGACGATGCCGCCATCCAGGCACGAAACACAGAAATACAATCCTTAAAATAGAACGACCATGGACATTATTATTATCGCCGTACTTATTATTGCTGCCGTGATACTTTTCTTAGTTGAATTGTTTATCATTCCCGGAATCAGCTTTGCCGGAATCGCAGCGCTGGGATGCATCATTTATGCCAACTACCACGCCTTTGCCTACCTGGGTACCGAAGCAGGATTTATCACCCTCACCGTATCGGGGGTAGCCTGTATAGGCTCGCTCGTTTGGTTTATGCGTTCCAAAACCCTCGATAAGATTGCTTTGAAAGAAGAAATCCTTTCACAAGTTGACAAAGAAGCCGAGCTGAGCGTACGTGTAGGCGACACCGGTATATGTACCACCCGCCTGGCACTCATCGGTCATGCCGAGATTAACGGCAAGATTGTAGAGGTGAAGTCTATCGACGGTTTCCTGGACGAAAAAACCCCCATCGTGGTAGCACGCATCGTTGAAGGGAACATACTTTTAGTAGAAAAACAAAAATAATATATTCACTTAAAATCAATTAATCATGGAACCCATGTATTTAACCGTTTTCTTGATAATAACGGGAATCATCTTCCTGTTTATCTTCTTCCATTACGTGCCGTTCTTCCTTTGGTTATCGGCCAAAGTATCGGGGGTTAACATTTCGTTGGTGCAGCTCTTCCTGATGCGTATCCGTAATGTGCCGCCTTACATCATTGTACCGGGACTTATCGAAGCGCACAAGGCAGGTATCAGCAACATTACCCGCGACGGACTGGAAGCGCATTACCTGGCAGGCGGACATGTAGAACGGGTGGTACACGCCCTGGTATCAGCCTCCAAAGCAAACATCGAGCTGTCGTTCCAGATGGCAACCGCCATCGACCTGGCAGGACGTGATGTCTTTGAAGCCGTACAAATGTCGGTAAACCCGAAAGTAATCGATACGCCTCCCGTAACGGCAGTTGCCAAGGACGGTATCCAGCTTATTGCCAAAGCCCGTGTAACGGTACGCGCCAACATCAAGCAATTGGTGGGTGGTGCCGGTGAAGATACCATCCTTGCCCGTGTAGGCGAAGGTATTGTATCGTCCATCGGTTCGTCGGAGAATCACAAATCGGTACTGGAAAACCCGGATTCTATCTCCAAACTGGTACTCCGTAAAGGATTGGATGCCGGTACGGCGTTCGAAATCCTGTCCATCGATATCGCCGATATCGATATTGGTAAGAACATTGGTGCTGCCCT
>JAVBVL010000001.1:0-13925 GCA_031554285.1 Bacteroides sp. | reverse complement strand
ATCAAGCCTGGGGTTGAAACCCACAAAGGTATAAATGGTTATAAACTGCTTGCAGCAGACCGTCGGTTAAAACCGACGGCAATGGAGTGCTCATCCTATGGTTTTCTTAATATCGGGACAAAGCTTAAAGCGAGTATAAAGCATTGAACAAGTACAACGCATTGAGCAAGTGCAAAAACAGTAAAGTAAGTATGAAAACATTTCTGCAATTAGTAGCACACGACCTCTATACCAAGATTGGCAGCGACCTGTCAAGGGTAGCCATTGTATTCCCTAACAAACGTGCGGGACTCTTCTTCAGCGAACACCTTGCCGATGAATCGGACGTGCCGGTATGGTCGCCTGCCTACGTGAGCATCAGCGATTTATTCCGTCAGCTCTCTGATATGCAAACAGGCGACCCCATCCGCCTGGTATGCGAACTGTACAAAGTATTCTGCCAGGAAACCAAGAGCGAAGAGTCACTGGACGACTTCTACTTCTGGGGCGAACTACTCATCAGCGATTTTGACGATGCCGATAAAAACCTCGTAGACACCGAACGCCTCTTTGCCAACCTCAAAGACCTGAAAGGCATCATGGACGATTACGGCTACCTGGACGAAGAACAGGAAGCCGCCATTCAGCAATTCTTCCAGAACTTTTCCATCCAGAAACGTACGGAACTCAAAGACCGCTTCATCTCCCTGTGGGATGCATTGGGCAACATCTACCGCCGGTACCGTGAAAACCTATCGGCACAAGGCATAGCCTACGAAGGAATGCTCTACCGGCAAGTAATGGAACAACTGGACACCCAACAACTCAAGTACGACACCTATGTGTTTGTTGGCTTCAACGTACTGAACCGGGTAGAGACGGAGTTCTTCCACAAGATACAGGCAGCAGGAAAAGCCATGTTCTACTGGGATTACGATACCTACTACACCTCTCTGCACAAAGGGCACGAAGCGGGAGAGTTCATCTTGCGTAATCTCAAGCTCTTCCCCAACGAACTCCCGGAAGAGGTGTTCGACAACCTGCGTCAACCCAAGAAAATACGCTACATCTCCGCCCCTACCGAGAATGCACAGGCACGTTACCTGCCACAATGGGTACGCAGCACGCTGGACGGAAAAGAGCGGGAAAACGCAGTAGTACTATGCAACGAATCGCTGTTGCTACCGGTACTGCACTCCATCCCCGAAGCAGTAGAACATGTGAACATCACCATGGGTTTCCCATTGGCACAAACTCCGGTATTCAGTTTCCTCAATGCCGCGTTGGAATTACAAACCACCGGCTACCGCGCAGAAAGCGGACAGTTTATACACGAACCGGTGCAAGCCTTGCTAAAGCATCCGTACACCCGTCAACTCTCCAAACATGCTGATTCACTGGAAGAGGAACTCACCAGGAAGAACCGCTTCTACCCCTTACCCTCGGAGCTAAAACGTGACGAGTTCTTAGGCTTACTCTTTACTCCCCGCAACGGCATCAAAGAGCTATGCCTCTATCTCACCGAGCTGATGAAAGAGGTATCGACCCTGTACCGCGGTACCACAGATAAGGACATCTTTAACCAACTGTATCAAGAGTCGTTGTTTAAGTGCTACACGGTCATCAACCGGTTACTCAACCTGGTAGATACCGGAGAACTGCCCGTACGCACAGACACCTTCAAGCGGTTACTCACCAAGATACTGAGCGGTTCTAACATCCCGTTCCACGGTGAGCCGGCCATTGGCATGCAGGTGATGGGCGTACTCGAAACCCGTAACCTCGACTTCCGCAACCTGGTGATGCTTTCGGTCAACGAAGGGCAGTTACCCAAAGCGGGAGGCGATTCATCCTTCATTCCCTACAACCTGCGGAAAGCCTTCGGGATGACTACCATCGAGCATAAGAACGCCGTGTACGCGTACTACTTCTACCGCCTCATTCAACGGGCAGAGAATATCACCTTATTATATAACACCGCCGCTGACGGGCTGAACCGGGGCGAATGGTCGCGCTTCCTGCTGCAATTCCTGGTTGAAGGTCCGCATACCATTGAACGCGAATACCTTGAAGCAGGGCAATCACCGCAAAGCAGTACAGAAATACGTATTGAAAAAACAGAAGAGATGGTGAGCCGCCTGGCCGATAAATACGATACACAGCTAAACCCGAAAGCCATGCTCTCTCCATCGGCCTTAAACTGCTACATGGATTGCCGCTTACGCTTCTACTACCGCTACATTGCCCGCCTCAAAGCACCCGATGAGGTAAGCTCGGAGATTGACTCGGCACTGTTCGGCACCATCTTCCACCGGGCAGCAGAGTTGGTGTACACCGACCTCAAAGCCCATGGCAACGAGATATGCAAAGAAGACCTGGAACAATTAGTAAACAGCGATGTGCTGTTACAAAACTACGTAGATACAGCATTCAAAGAAGAATTCTTTCAAGTAGCAAAAGATGCACAACCGGAGTACAACGGCATTCAGCTACTCAACTCCAAAGTAATAGTATCGTACCTGCGCCAGTTGTTGCGCAACGACCTGCTATACGCACCTTTCACCATGGTAGCCATGGAACAGCCGGTAGAAGAGCCCCTGACCCTGACACTACCCAACGGCCACACTTTCACGTTAAAAATAGGTGGAACTATCGACCGCATCGACAGTAAAGAAGATACCCTGCGTATTGTAGACTACAAAACAGGAGGCGACCCCAAAATTCCCGCCAACGTAGAACAACTGTTTACCCCTGCCGATGGCCGACCGGGATACATCTTCCAAACCTTCCTGTACGCTGCCATCATGTGCCGCCAACAACCGCTGAAAGTAGCTCCTGCCCTGCTGTACATTCACCGAGCAGCCTCCGAAACCTACTCACCCGTTATCGAGATGGGCGAACCGCGCCAACCCAAAATGCCGATACATAACTTTGCCTTCCTCGAAGACGAGTTCCGTGAACGGCTCACCGCTTTGCTACAAGAGATATTCGACCCCAAAGAACCCTTCACGCAAACCGACAATGAAAAAGCATGCAGTTATTGCGATTTCAAAGCACTCTGCAAACGATAACCCCCAACAAAAAAGAGGCGAAGATGAAAACCATCTTCGCCTCTTTTAGTTATGTAGAGTATACGTTATGCTTTCAAAGGAATGGAGAAATAGAATGTAGATCCTTGTCCCTTAGCAGACTCGAACCACAACTTACCACCGTTCTTCACTACAAAGTCCTGACAAAGCAACAAGCCCAATCCTGAACCCTCTTCGTTATTGGTACCAAAGGTACTGAAGTGTGTATCGGTGTGTAGCAGCTTCTTTTGGTTTTCTTCGTCGATACCACATCCGCTATCCTTTACACTGGCTACAGCCATACCGTCTACCTCTTCCAGCTTCACATAGATTTTTGAATCTTCGTTACTGAATTTGATGGCGTTGCTTACCAGGTTACGGAACACTGTCTTAATCATATCTATATCGGCGTGCACTTCCAACTTCTTGGGAGTTTCCAACTCAATATTGATTTTCTTCAAACTGGCCACCATAGCAAAGATTTCAATAACACCTTCGGTAACCTCCACCATGTCGATATCCTGGTACACTACCTTCAGTTTACCGATTTGGCTCTTGGTCCATTTCAGCAAGTTATCGAGCAGGGCAAATACATCTTCGGTAGTTTGGTTAGCCATGGTGAGCAGCTCGTACATCTCGTCGCCGATAGTCTTGCTGGGCAAGCTCAGGATAAGCATATTGAGCACCATCTTGATAGAACCCATAGGCGAACGCAAATCGTGTGCAATCACCGAATAGAGCTTGTCGCGACCCATAATGGTTCTTCTCAATTCTTCGGTTTGCGAAAGGATAATACGTTTGGCAGCCACCAACGAAACTTGATGCGTTACACGGATAATCAGCTCTTCCTTATTAAAAGGTTTCGAGATAAAGTCGTTAGCTCCCACCTGGAACCCCTTTACAATATCTGCCGTACTGTTAAGCGCAGTCAGGAAGATAATAGGAATATCAGCAGTTTGTGCCTTGGCTTTCAGGTGTTGTGCCACTTCAAAGCCGCTCATATCAGGCATCATCACATCCAAAAGAATGAGGTCAGGGTTTTCTTTTTCTACCTGCTCCAGTGCCTGTGTTCCGTTGTTGGCTGTTACAATATTGAACTTCTCGTTGGTAAGAAGCACTTTCAATAACAACACATTCGACATTACGTCGTCAACGATGAGTATCTTGTACTCAGATGGGTTAATTTCCATATTCATCGCTGTTTATCTTATGATATTATCTGTTATATTTCTGTTTAAAGAACTCAATCATCTCGGTCAACCCCTCATTTAACTGAACATTGGGCTGCCAGTTGAGTTTTGCCTTAGCCAACGAAATATCCGGTTGACGTTGTTTAGGATCGTCATGCGGCAGGGGCTTGAATACAATCTTCGAGTTAGAGCCTGTAAGTTCAATCACCTTTTGTGCTAATTCCAGGATGGTAAATTCATTGGGGTTACCAATGTTAACCGGACCAATGAAATCATCATCGGTAGCCATCATGCGAATCATGCCTTCAATCAAATCGTCAACATACTGGAAGCTACGAGTCTGCTCCCCGCTACCATAAATGGTAATATCCTGGTTGTGCAAAGCCTGCACTACGAAGTTAGACACCACACGCCCATCGTTAGGATGCATGCGCGGACCATAAGTATTAAATATGCGGATGATTTTAATGCGTACATTGTTTTGGCGGTGGTAATCCATAAACAAGGTTTCGGCACAACGCTTTCCTTCGTCGTAGCAAGAACGGAAACCAATAGGATTCACATTGCCCCAATAGCTTTCAACCTGGGGATGTACATTAGGATCGCCATATACCTCACTGGTAGATGCCTGAAGTATTTTAGCATTCAACCTACGGGCCAGACCCAACATGTTAATAGCTCCCATAACAGAAGTTTTCACCGTTTGAATGGCATCGTGTTGGTAATGTATAGGAGATGCGGGACATGCCAGATTATAGATTTCGTCTACCTCAGCACTGTAAGGATACGTTACATCATGACGAATAAATTCAAAATGATGGTTGTCCATCAAATGAATTATATTCTCTTTTGATCCTGTAAATAAGTTATCCAAACAGAGAACGTCGTGTCCATCATTAATTAGCCTTGTACATAAATGAGAACCGATAAAGCCGGCCCCTCCACTCACTAAGATCCTTTTCATACAATAAATTAAAAGCTGTTTTTCCTTTTAATGATGGCAAATATAGAGTATTCAGTTAATACATGCAAATATTATAAACACATAATTTGAAGGCTCTGTAATAAAAAACGGATATTTCGTCCCTTTCAATAACTAATAGTTCCAATCTTCTATCTGTTCGGCAGCACGCGTATCAATCTCGTTTCCTCTGGGAATAGAAAAATCTTTATTGGCAAAGAGCTCGGCCAGGCCCGATATCTGCTTCAAACGAAGCAGCTCGTCACGGTCCATCCCGACATGTTTCATAATCCACTCATCAGACATGCCCGCCTTGTCCAGCTCGGCTACAATGTGGCTCATCAGCTCGATAATGTGTGAGCCGCGTGCCCGGTTATGACGAATCGTGGAACTAATACGGCAGGATAAATCCTTGTCGATAACCACTACAGGGAGCATGCCCTTTTCACGTTCATAAATACGTTTGGAGTTTTTCAGGATGGTATACCGGTGAAACCCGTCCACCAGGATATACCGGTTATTCTCCT
Source organism: Bacteroides sp. (assembly GCA_031554285.1). Classification (GTDB taxonomy): domain Bacteria; phylum Bacteroidota; class Bacteroidia; order Bacteroidales; family Bacteroidaceae; genus Bacteroides. The sequence goes on along the minus strand of JAVBVL010000001.1, from coordinate 8,200 downwards.
CGTCACGGTAACATACGCAAGGCATGGTAAAACCGTCTTCCCATATAGAGAGTTCCAGCAACTTCATCTCAGGGGGAGCTACTACATTGGGGTTATAATCGTTGGCAAAAACCTCCTCTACCGGTACGGCTTTTACATTGTATACGGGGCTGCAAAAGTCAGTCATTGATAATAATTTTATAGTTATCCATTACTCGGTTCCTTCTATCTATCTCTTCTTTCGTGGGCGAGAAACCCATGTATTTGCAAGCATGGTCGTTTTTCAGAATGCAGATACACATGCGCTTGTATGAGGGTAGTTCCTTGAACTCGGGAATATCGATATCGTCCTGATACTCCATGCGTACGGGTTTCTTTGTCGTTTTATACCTGCTATGGGGCATCACGATAATCGGAATATTGGCATCGCGGAGTTTTTGAATGGTACTGTCTTCCAGGCAACCTCCCGTATCCCGCCAAAACTTAGTGCTGACGAAGAGCCGGCGCAAGTAATTGTCACGGGTTTGTGGCGGAAGGCTATCCAGCAGGAAATACATAAACTCTTTCCACGTATATCCTTCGGGCGCTTTTATGCCTTGCCAGGCCATAGCCTTGGTACCACCGTAAATGTTGGTAAAGTTGAGTCCGTTGACCCGTCCCACCATCTTTCCCCATGTATTTGGGTCGATAACCCGGTACAACGACAGGCTCTCGGTTGCTTCACAGATAAACGGACTGGCTACACGCTGGCGTTCAAGGTTAACCCCTGCCATATAATACAAGTCGTACAAGTGATTATAATTCCAACGGAATTTCCCGTTGGCAGTCCATATATCGGTTGTTTTCCAGTCGAAAATAGGATATACATTATACACATCAACACCCAACCTGGACGTCCACCGGTAGTTGTGATACATCTGGAGCTTCCGGTTCAAGTGTATGGCACGCCAACGGTTAAAGCTCTCCTGGGTGCGTACCCCAATCAGGCCACACGTACGGGAAGCATCTTTCTTTTTATGCAGCCAGTGGGCAAACTGTGTCTGGAACTCATAATCCCACATATCATCCTCAAAAAAGTCGAAACTCTCTTTGGTCATTGCACCTTCAGGCATTTGGCGCACCCACAAATCTTTTTTGCTCTCTTCCCAGGGACGCCAGTAACTTTGATACATGGAAGTACAGGTGGCCACCTTAAATGGTACGCATACGCGATACACATCCAGAATATCCTTGTTTGCCTCCAATATCTGGTCAACAAAGTTTATGGTCATACTATATTGCACCTCATAATCCATATGATACACTCCCAAACGAATGTTAAGGTTATTACGGCGAATATAGTCAATGCACATGTTCAGCAGCACGCCACTGTCTTTTCCTCCGGAGAAAGATACGTACACATTATCAAATTCATTAAAAATCATTCGTAAACGTTCCTGTGCAAGGTCGTATACGTTTTTTGTTGATTCACTCATTGTCTTTTCATTTTAACATAGAGTTTCCACTTCTTTTCCACGACAAATCCGCAGGCCGAAAAGAGTTCGCAGTCGTTAGATAATACCACAGCCGAGATTTCTCTCTCCAGGAAATCTGCCAATACCGCTTTTAGCAACATCTTCAATGTTTCTTCTTCTTTATCAGGCACGTAGTAATTGTTTATAAGAACATAATTCGTGCGTTTCTCTACCGGGATAAAACCAATTACTTTCTGCCCGTGTATGGCTACAAACCACACAAAGTCTTCAGTTGTCTTGAACGGATAATTGTTATTCTTCCGCAACACCTCCGGACTCATGGTAAGAGGGGCTACCGTTTTATACAGTCGCTCCTCCGTTCCCTTTAAGCGAATAATCTGACATTCTTTCATATTCTTCATCATATATATTCTCGCAAATTTAACAAAAAAACTATTAATATTTTTCATTCCTTTACAGGTTTTGTTAACAAAAAACAAAAATTAAGAGTGCCGTTCAACCTTTTTCGGCTTTACCACTCAAAGAAATAACAGTTAATTAATAACGCTTTAATTTTATTAGATTATGAGAACTAAATTATTTTTCATTGCATTAGCAACCATTACGTTAGGTATTTCACAAGTATCAGCACAAGATGTGAAGGCGAGACCTAACAAAGAACAGGTGAAAGTGAACAAGGAACAGATGAAGCAGAACAAGGTAGACCGCATGGTAAACGCCCTGATGTTGGACGATGCTACCACTGCCAAGTTTAAACCGGCGTACGAGAAGTACCTCAATGAACTAGGCGAGGCACGTGCCATGAACAAACCAGTCCAGAAACCTGCTAAAGATGCCGTATGTACTCCGCTCACCGATGCGCAGATTCAGCAGATTATCGAGAAAGACTTTGCACAAAAACGCAAGATGCTCGATGTTCGTGAAAAGTACTACAAGGAATTCAAGAAGTACCTTACTCCGAAACAACTCCTGAAGGTGTTCAACATGGAAAAGGGAAAACATCACAAGTTCAACAATGATTTCCGTAAGGATGCACGCAAAGATTTTCGCAAAGCAGGAATGGAAGGCAAGCAACAAACACGGATTGTCAAGATTCAAGTAGACAAAAAAGGAGATGTAACAAAAGAAACGAAGGAATAACAAGAAAACAGTATTATTTCCTACAAACCTATAATAACTAGACTTTTGTTAATAATGAAAGGAGGGTGTCAAAAGTCCTATCGTACTTTTGCACACCCTCCTACTTTTTATTAATAATTGAGACGAGCCCTATTTATTTAACGGCATCGGCCCGGGGAGCCTTGAAGCTTTGCAGCCATTCGGTAAGTTCATCGAGCATGCGGTTCTTATAGAGGAAGTTTTCACGGATTCCCCATCCATGTCCGCCCGTAGGATAGATATGCAGTACCGAAGGTACTTTATTCTTATTGAGCGCCAGGTAATAATTAACTCCATTGGCGGGAGGAACCGTTCTGTCATCGTCACTGTAAGCAATGAAAGCCGGTGGAGTATCCTGTGTAACCTGTTTCTCGTTGGAGTATTGGTCTTCTAACTCTTTCGAAGCATCTTTTCCTAACAAGTTATCGTGCGAGCCGAGGTGGGTAACCGTCTTATCCATTGATATAACCGGATAAAACAAGATCTGGAAGTTGGGACGTACCTCTGCCTTGCACTGCGTGGCAATGGTGGAAGCCAAATGCCCGCCTGCCGACGAACCCATGATACCCACATCGTACGGATTCAGGTTCCATACGGCAGCGCTGTCACGCACGATCTTTAATGCTTCTTCGGCATCCGAGAAAGGCACTTCACGGTGTCCTCCTTTGGGCATACGGTATTTGAGTACCACCAGGGCAATGCCATGTTTGTTGAAGAACGGAGCCCAATCGTACCCTTCGTGGTTCATGGCCAGAGCGCCGTATCCTCCACCGGGACAGGCTACAATTACCCGACCGGTAGCCAAAGCAGGCGACGGAAGGAATACACGGATAGAGGGTTCAAAATTACCTTTGGCATCATCGAAAGGTGTGGTGTCAACCCCGTTGGTATTGGGTAATCCCTGTGGCCACAACTTGATATCAAAAGGTTTTCGCGCCGGTTGCGCTACTACTCCGCCGGCAACAAGCACAAGGAGCAGCAATAAAGAGGTAAGTTTTCTTTTCATGGTTTGTAATGTTGAACAGTAGTTGTACGGCAAATGTAGCAAAAAAAACAACAGCGCAGGTATTCTTGCGTAAAAGAACACCCGCGCTGTTTAACTGATTTACAGTTCTATCTTCTTCGCAACGTAAAATACATAACCGTAGTACTCTTTATACTTGTGGTACATTTCGGTATCGTAACGTTGAAGCGCTACAAACTCCTCGGCTGTTTTATTCCCTGCATGCTTTTCAAGGAATGCCTCTTGCGACCGAATCAGGGGAGTAAAATAATGGTCTGTCCAACAAGTAGTGGGCAAGGTAAAGGTAGCAACAGGCATGTAGCCTGCCTTTTGTACCAGGTCCACTTTATACGAGATTGTATTTAACTCCGGAAAATGCGCCATGCAGTACTTCTCAATTTCTGCGGGACGTTGCTCGGTAAACCACGTACATTCGGTTACGGCAATGTATCCGCCAGGTTTCAGGAACTTACGCCACTCGCTGAGTCCCCGTTCAAAGCCGATGTTGTAAATGGCTCCTTCGCACCAGATCAGGTCTAACTCTTCCTCTTGAAAGGGAAGATTATCCATGGAACGCACAACACCTTTCACTCTGTCCTGAAGATTCAGTGTAGCGGCATTGGCATTGAAACGGTCGATAAAACCCGGAAATATATCGAAACCTGTAATATGTCCCGGTGCATGCCGGGCCAATACCATGGTCTGACCGCCCGTTCCGCAACCTATATCGGCAATGCGTGATTCGTTGGTAAGATTATCGACAAAGCTCAATGCTTTCAACGTTACCTCGGGACTACCGGGACCTTGTCGTTCTGTACCCGAAAAGAAGTCGTATATTAAATTAAAATCGAACTCATGAATGGTTGTAATATCTTCGTTACTCATTGTTTTTGATGTATTTAGCATACACGTAAAGGCATAGCAATACCTTCGTCATTGTATGCAATATTAGTAATTGATAAATTAAAAAAGAGTCATCCCGGGTAGAATTACCCGAGAATAAACAAAGGGAACAATCGGTACAAGAAATACAGATTGTTTACAACACCAAATCCGAACTAAATAAAGTAATTAGCATCAAGCTATTTAAGTATAATAATAATAAAACCGATACCCTTGAATAGTCAAGGCGCATCAATCTTCGGCAAAGATAATAAAGATTTCTATTTATTGGCGTATTGACACATTAATTCATCCCTTAATTCCCGGACGCCTCAAGCTTCATAGCTATGTTAATTGCGTACAGTGTAACAACTGTGGTTATAATGATTGCATACAGAATCATAATATTGAGTGTTCGCCAAATCAACGGCCATATTTTTGGACGATATACCCGCCATACCGCCACCATAAAATAGAGTGCAGGAATCCAAATAACCCAACCCGGGGGATTCCAATTTGGAAAATAATAATCGGTCACCAGTGCTATGATACCCAGGATGAACACAAACGCGTGGAAATGCATGGAAAAGGCCATGTGGTCTACATACAACGTATCTTTCCGCCGGAAGTGTAGCTGTACCAGTACGGCAAATAGCGGAATCAGGAAGAAAGCAACATACGGTCCATACGTTTTCAGTTCGTTGACGAGCTTATCATTATCTTCCTTGTCGCCGATGAGCCTTCCAGCCTTTTTCCCTTTTTCGTAAGCAGTAGATGTTTTAGGCTTTACAGCTTCCTTGGTCACTGCTTTTTTCATGTTTGCCGTATCTATCCGGGCCAGTACCCGCTCGGCACTTGTAGCACTCGTGGCACCTCCTTTGGCTATTTCCGATTTTACCTCGTCGATTACCGCCACACGGATAGAATCTGCCATTTCTTTCTTCACTTCCGTCTCAACATCGGCTTCTTGCTCCTGTTCGGCCCAAATGGTTAGCAAAGCAAAAAACACAAAAGAGATAAACCAAAAGAGTTTACTGGGATGCACATAACTCACAATACGACCGCGCATATATTCAACCGTCAGCTTACCGGGAACAAACAACAGGTAGAATAAAGAAACAAGGAGTTTGTTATCCAGCACCAGGATATTCTCCGCCATGTTGGCAGTGAGGTCGGTTACGCTGCGGCGGGCGCCACTCATCAGGTGTTGTCCGCACTGGCTGCAATAGGGACCGTCTAAGGTTGTCCCACAATTCCGGCAAACCGCTTGCACCGGTAGGTTTCGTCGGTTACTCCAACGTATTAATCTTTTTTTAGCCATGAACGTGTTATTTTGATTGGTATGCTTCCCACTTGGGTTTCTTGAATTTCTTGACGGTTTCTTCCACGGAGTGGTCAATGAGCTCACGAATTACACTGTCGGGCACATCGCTTTCCAGGTACACGGCATTCCACAACAGGGTCGATTTGAATTGGGTAGATTGTACACCCCGGTATTGTTCACGCAACTCTGCCGAGCGTTGCGGATTGCATTTGAGAGCTACCTTAAACACGCCATCCTTAGGCTCCAGGGCAATAAAGGCAAACATGGTATCCATCACTTTAAATACCAGGACCGATTTATCCAGGAACGGACAAGATTCGGTGCTTGCTTTCACCGAAAGGCAGTACTCACGGAGCTCTTCTACATTCACGGGGTTACTTCGCTTTCTTTTTAAACTCCACTACCTTGAACAGGTCGGGCAATTGCTCTGCCCGGCTGATACGGAACATCATCGGTAACATCTTACCTACCGGTTTCTGACCGGCAAAGTCTTCTTTTACCTCTGCCGCAATATCCAGAGCATCGATTCCTTCGAGATGCCTCTCCAGGAAATAGAAGCCAAGTTGGAAGAACCCGTCCCACATGGAAAGCCAGCAAACGGTTTTCTTCTTGTGAACCACCTTGCATAGCCATGCCTTGCCGTCGCGGTAGTAATTCCACTCCAACGTTAAAGCGTAAGCATCGCTCCCCGCCTGTTGCAGAAACAACTCGTACACGGGATACACGTTTCCTAACACGCCTGCCAGTACTTCGGCAGATGGAATAACATCCGGGTTGCGTAACAATAAATTTTCCATACTTATTAATTAGATGCTCCAAAGGTAGAATAATTTCTAAACTTAGCAAGACAGGAAAAGGATAATTCCCTGCCGCACCCTATCTTTGCATCAACAAAAGGCGCATTTCATGAAAACAAAAGTAGCTACAAAGGAAGATTATCTGAGAAGAATGAACGTGGTGGTGGAGTACATCAACCAACACCTGGACGAAGAAATGGACTTGAAACGGTTGGCGGAAGTATCGCACTTCTCGGAGTTCCACTTCCACCGCATCTTCAAGGCTTTCCAACACGAAACGTTGGCGGCATACATCACCCGCATCCGGGTTGAAACGGCGGCGCGGTTGCTCCGTTACTCCGACCTCGGTGTGGAAACCATTGCCCACAACGTGGGGTACGACCTGGGTTCGTCTCTCTCAAAATCCTTCCGACAGTTTTATGGCGTATCGCCTACCGAGTATCGAACCAATAAAAAGATTTTTATTATGAAACAAACTGAATTGAGCCCCGAATTGAAGATAAAAGCTCCCAAGTTAATGGAACTGCCCGTTAAGACAGCCATCTACATACGCTATACAGGCGAGTACAGTCAGCTCGACTTCCCCGCCGGTTTTGGTAAACTATGGGCTTTTGTCAAGGAACATAAGTTATACACAGCGGGTATTGAGCATGTATGTATTTACCACGACGACCCACGGGTAACACAGAGCGACAAGTTACGCACCGACATCTGCCTGGTAGTGCACAAGCCGGTAACACCGCAAGGCGAAGTGGGTGTTAAGGAACTAGCCGGCGGACGGTATGCCATCTTCCAATACACAGGTCCGTACACTAACCTGGGAATGGTGTATAACCACATCTTTGCCGAGTGGTTGCCAACCAGTGGTTGTGAGCTACGGAGCGAGCCCATGTATGAGTGTTATTGCAATGACCCCGAGCGTACATCGCCCGAGAAGTTGAAAACGGAGATTTATCTGCCTGTTCAATAACCCGGGTTTGAAAACACCCTCCATGAGCAAAAAAGTGAATTTGATTCGCCATTCGCCATCTTTTGCGAGTTATCTCACTGATTAATTGAAAGTTAATCGATGGCGAATCACTTTTTGATTCGCCATCGATTCGCCATTTCCGGAGGCATTCGCCATTCTTGCAATGTATTGGTATAGTCACACTAAGCTGCAATTAAGTAGTTTCATGCCCGGAAACCTTTAGTTACAAACGCATGAAACTTTTAGTTTCAGCAGAAAAACTCTTTGTTTCACTCCTTGAAACTGTTGGTTTTGCTCTTGAAACCGGCGGTTTTGCCCTTGAAACCAACAGTTTAGCTGATGAACTATTGGTTTCAAGCGATGTAACTAATTCACTAATGCCTACTACTTATAATAAACACACAAATAACACCAACATCTGCTATATTTATTCTATTTTTATTGTACTTTTGCGCGCAATTAGAAACACGATATGGCATATTTTGGTGAAATACTTTCGTTAGGGGTAGCTGTTTCCTGGACAGCCACCGCCCTTTTTGCCGAGGTTGGCAGCAAACGACTGGGCTCTTTGCAGCTCAACGTAATCCGTCTGACACTCTCCCTTACCATGTT
>JAVBVL010000068.1:0-17921 GCA_031554285.1 Bacteroides sp. | reverse complement strand
GCACTCTTGGAATGACATACAATCCGTGGCGCATGTTTGGTGCACATCTAATACCGTGGGCTGTCGCCCACGGCTACGAACACATAGCCCCTCCGGGGCAAGTGAACCAACGGCCGGCGAAGCTAAAGAAAGCGGATAATCGTATTTTATTGTTTCTATAAATCCTGATAATATACGTGGGTTTAAGCAGGTATTCTCTCCATTTATTCATTACTAAGGTTGTAAAAATATCTGTCTTGAAATGAGATCGGTAAGATTCTCCAAATAAGAGTCCGTTTTGTTTTATTGTTATGATTATCAGATGATTATGTAAATATGCGCTAAAAAAGGTGCCTAAAGGGCAGTTGGCAGTAAACGGTCAGTTGATGTTGTAATTAAATGATTTGTCTGGGAGTTTTAGAAGGCATGTAATGGAGTATTACATACCTTCTAAATTAATTTACAAGCAGTGTAATACGGGGTGTGTTGAAGAGTTTCCGGCAAAATATAAACAGGCAGAAAAAGAAAAAGCGCCCGAGAGTGGAAGCCTCCCAAACGCTTATTTCTTGAAGTAGCGGGACCCAGGATTGAACTGGGGACCTCATGATTATGAATCATGCGCTCTAACCGGCTGAGCTATCCCGCCATCACTTTTGTGATTGCGGGTGCAAAGATAGAGGTTTTTCAATAACCTCCAAAATAAATGATGAAAATTTTAGAGTCGTACTGCGATAAGTTGCAGTTTGCATGCAATGTAGAAGCTATACAAGCTACTTGTCGAAAAAAATCAAATAAAATGAGCAATTATACCACCTAATTAGAAAAAAGTATCTATCTTGCCACGCAAACAATATTTAAGACTATGAAAAGAGAGAAAATACATTTGGAATACCTTCTGAATGCTACTTCTAAAAACATTCTGTGGTCGGCTATCAGTACGCCCAGTGGTCTGGAAGACTGGTTTGCTGATAAAATTATATCCAACGATAAAACCGTGGAGTTTCATTGGGGGAAGACGGAGAAACGTGAAGCGGATATTGTAGCCATCCGGTCGTTTTCGTTTATCCGCTTCCGTTGGCTCGACGACGAAAATGAGCGCGACTACTTTGAATTGAAAATGAACTACAACGAACTTACCGGCGATTATATACTTGAAGTAACCGACTTTGCCGACCCTGACGAAGTGGCTGACATGAAAGAACTTTGGGAGTCGCAAGTGGGTAAATTGAGAAGAACGTGTGGTTTTTAGTTAACTTTCAACTAAAAATTTTCTACGCTGCTATTTTTGTGCTAATTTTGCATCCTATATTGTATACACAATTCAGATGCTGCGCATAAAGAAATTAGATATATTCATCGTTAAGAGTTACCTGTTACTCTTCGTCGGCACATTCTTCATCTGCCTCTTCATATTCATGATGCAGTTCCTGTGGCGGTATGTGGACGACCTGGTAGGAAAAGGGTTGGAAATGACCGTGCTGGCTCAGTTCTTTTTCTACTCCGCCTTAACCCTGGTGCCGGTGGCCATGCCATTGGCGGTTCTGCTGGCTTCACTGATTACTTTCGGAAACTTTGGCGAACGATATGAGTTGCTTGCCATGAAAGCGGCGGGCATCTCACTGCTTAAGATTATGCGGCCGCTGGCACTCTTTGTCTGCGTGCTTGTGTGTGTGTCCTTTTATTTCCAGAATGTGATAGGACCCATGGCGCAAGCCAAGTTGGGCACATTGGTTATTTCTATGAGGCAGAAGTCGCCCGAGGTAGATATTCCCGAAGGAGTATTCTACTCTGAAATTCCCGGTTTTAACTTGAAAATACAGCGTAAAGACCGCAAAACGGGTATGCTGTACGACGTATTGATTTACCGGTTGACCGACGGTTTTGAGAATGCACAGATTATTTATTCTGATTCCGGACGTCTGGAAATGACTGCCGATAAGCAACACTTGTTGCTGCACCTGTACAGCGGAGAGCTCTTTGAGAACCTGAAACAGCAAAATACCCGCTCCAACAATGTGCCGTACCGGCGTGAGTCGTTCCGCGAGAAGCATACCATCATTGAATTCGATTCCGACTTTAATATGGCCGATGCCAGCCTCATGAGCAACGAGTCGTCGGCAAAGAACCTGCCTCACCTGCAAGCTTCCATCGACTCCATGACCGTGAGGGCGGATAGCGTGGGGCGTAGCTTCTTCCGCGAAATCAGCGGAACTTCGCTTCGGGTTCCTGTGCTGTCTAAGGATGATACGTTGAAGGTGGAGCAGGCAAAAGTGAAATCGTACAACATCGACAGCTTGTACAAAGCTGCTTCCTTGGGCGATAAACAACGGGCGCTCTCGGTGGCTACCGGACGTGCCGAGAACCTGTCGGGCGACCTGACTTTCAAGAGCTACTCCCTCTCCAATACCGATTACAGCATCCGTAAGCATAAAACGGAGTGGCACAAGAAATTCACCATCTCCCTGTCCTGTCTGCTCTTCTTCTTTATCGGTGCACCTTTGGGAGGTATCATCCGTAAGGGGGGGCTGGGTATGCCGGTTATCATGTCGGTGCTTATCTTTATTGTCTACTTCCTGGTAGATAACAGCGGGTATAAAATGGCCCGCGACGGCAAGTGGATTGTGTGGACGGGTATGTGGCTCAGTACGTTGATGCTGGCGGCTATGGGTGCCTTCTTTACCTATAAATCCAACAAAGACTCCGTAGTGCTCAATGCCGATGTGTATGTAGCCTGGTTCAAGAAGATTGTGGGCATACGCAGCGTACGGCATATCTTTAAGAAGGAGGTGATAATTACCGACCCTGATTACGTACGTATTCCTGCCGATTTGAACCGGCTTACAGCCGATTGCCGGGCGTATATGGCAGAACATCAACTCACGAAAGCACCCAATTACTTCCGCTTGTGGATGGTAGATAAGGCCGACGACCAGATAACAGCCCTGAATGATAACCTGGAAACGTTGGTCGACGAAATGTCGAACACCCGGGTAGTAACCCTGCTCAATGCACTGAACCAGTATCCCGTTATTCCTGTAACGGCACATATACGTCCCTTCCCATGGTATTGGCTTAATATCCTTGCCGGGGTATGCGTGCCTGTAGGATTGTTCTTTTACTTCCGTATCTGGATTTTCCGCATACGGTTGAATAAAGACCTGGGACGCATCATAACTAACAATGAAGAAATACTATACATCATAGCGAATAAAATATAAACGATTATGGAGAAATTTAAGTTAAATACAATACCCGAAGCCATTGAAGACTTCAAAGAAGGTAAGTTTGTGATTGTAGTGGATGATGAAGACCGCGAAAACGAAGGCGACTTTATCATTGCTGCCGAGAAGGTTACTGCCGAGAAGGTGAATTTCATGCTCACCCACGGACGTGGCGTGCTGTGTATCCCCATTACCGAAGAGCGTTGCGAGGAGTTGGAACTCGATATGCAGGTATCTGCCAATACATCGATTTACGAAACACCGTTTACCGTAACAGTAGACCTGTTGCCGGGCTGTACTACCGGAGTATCTATGCAAGACCGGGCTGCTACCATCCGTGCCCTGGCTAATCCCGATACGAAACCGACTGACTTGGGTCGCCCGGGACATGTAAATCCGCTACGCGCCCGTTCAAGAGGTGTTCTCCGCCGTGCCGGACATACCGAAGCAACAGTGGACCTGGCCCGCTTGGCAGGACTCTATCCCGCCGGTGCGCTCATCGAAATTATTAATGAAGACGGTACCATGGCACGCCTGCCCCAGTTAGTGGAGGTAGCCAAACGGTTCGATATGAAGATTATTTCCATTAAAGACCTCATTGCTTATCGCCTGCAGATGGAATCCATCGTAGAGAAAGGCGTGGAGGTAGATATGCCTACCCAATACGGACATTTCCGCCTGACACCGTTCCGCCAGAAATCGAACGGACTGGAACATGTGGCGCTTGTAAAAGGTACCTGGGAGCCCGGTGAGGCTGTCCTGGTTCGTGTACACTCCTCGTGTGCTACCGGCGATATCTTCGGCTCTTGCCGCTGCGAGTGTGGCGAGCAGTTGCACAAAGCCATGCAAATGATTGAGGCAGCAGGCAAGGGAGTGGTTGTATATATGAATCAGGAGGGTCGTGGCATCGGCTTGATGAATAAGATGGCCGCCTACAAGTTGCAGGAAGAAGGATACGATACGGTAGATGCCAACCTGCACCTGGGCTTCCAGGCCGACGAACGCGATTATGGCGTAGGAGCACAGATTCTGCGCGAAGTAGGTGTTACCAAAATGAAACTGATGACCAACAATCCGGTAAAACGCATCGGACTCGAGGCATATGGGCTGGAAATTGCCGAGAACGTAGCTATCGAGATTACACCCAATCAGTATAACGAACGCTATCTGCGCACAAAGAAAGAAAGAATGGGCCATTCGCTGCATTTTAACAAGTAAATCGCTCATTTGCTTTCTTATATTAAATATTATCACTTATTTTGCAGTCAATTTGAATTAAAACCAACAAAATAGATTACAACATGAATCAGTTATCAGACCGTTTGAACAGTTTGTCTCCCTCGGAGACTTTGGCGATGTCGCAAAAGAGCAGTGAGTTAACCGCTCAAGGCATCAATGTAATTAACCTGAGTGTGGGTGAACCCGATTTCAATACACCCGACCACATCAAGGAAGCGGCTAAAAAAGCAGTAGACGATAACTTCTCGCGCTACTCACCCGTAATGGGATACCCCGCTTTGCGTAACGCCATTGTTGCCAAACTGAAAAACGAAAACGGCTTGGAATATACTGCCAACCAGATTTCATGCGCCAACGGTGCCAAGCAATCGGTTTGCAACGTGGTATTGGCTTTGGTGAATCCGGGCGACGAGGTAATCATTCCCGCACCGTACTGGGTAAGCTACCCCGAAATGGTGAAACTGGCCGAAGGTAAGTCGGTAATTGTTTCTGCCGGTATTGAGCAGGACTTCAAAATTACTCCTGCCCAGCTCGAAGCTGCTATTACTCCGAAAACAAAAGCAATCATCCTCTGCTCACCGTCTAACCCCACAGGCTCGGTATATACCAAAGAAGAGTTGGCAGGTTTGGTGGCTGTACTGGCTAAGCATCCGCAGGTAATTGTAATTGCCGACGAGATTTACGAACACATCAACTACATCGGTAAACACCAGAGCATTGCTCAATTCCCCGGTATGCAGGAGCGTACGGTGATTGTAAACGGTGTATCGAAAGCGTATGCCATGACAGGCTGGAGAATCGGCTTTATTGCCGGTCCGCAATGGATTGTAAGCGCTTGTAACAAGTTGCAGGGACAATATACATCGGGTCCGTGCTCGGTATCACAAAAAGCTGCTGAGGCTGCTTATGTAGGTACGCAGGAACCGGTAGCCAAGATGCGTGAAGCGTTCCAACGTCGTCGTGACCTGATTGTGAAGCTGGCGAAGGAAGTTCCGGGATTCGAAGTAAATGTTCCGCAAGGGGCTTTCTACCTGTTCCCCAAATGCGATTACTACTTCGGTAAGTCGTTTGGTGACCGTAAGATTAACGATGCCGGTGATTTGGCTATGTATCTGTTGGAAGTAGGCCATGTGGCTTGCGTAGGTGGCGCTGCCTTCGGTGCTCCTGAATGCATTCGTATGAGCTATGCTACCAGCGATGAGAATATCGTAGAAGCTATTAAGCGTATCAAAGAGGCATTGGCTAAGTTGAGCTAAGATTCTTTGCAGAATATATGAAAGCCGCAAGCTATACTGCATAGCTTGCGGCTTTTCTTTTAGTTCACTTTTTATATATACCTAAGGGTGTATAAGATTCGATAGCGCATACAACGGAACAATCTCTACCTGTATACTTTCATTCATGTACTCTCCGAAATTCTCCAATGACGAACGTATGCCTACCGTCAGCTTCTTGTCGCGCATGAAGTTGAAAAGGCTTTTCATGCCTCCCCTTGTTCCGGCTTTAACCTCTAAAGGAAGTATTTTCATATTCCTTGTCAGAAGATAATCCACCTCTGCAAGGCTGTTTTTTTCTGTGCGCATCCAGAAATACATGTCGTGTCGTTGGAAGGGAGATTGGTAACGCATTAGCTCTAACCCTGCAACCATTTCTGTTAGATGTCCTTTGTTGACTAAGTCAGTGGCTTCTCCTATCAGAATATCTTCTGTGATTTCTTGGATATCACCCAAATCCATGCTTAATATGCGTAGCAATAACCCGCTATCAAGATATAAGTATTTTACATAGCTGTCATTGGTTTCGGCACCTAAAGGGAGTCCATTAGCCGAAGTGTGTATTACGGGAGTAATTAGTCCGGCAAGCCTTAAGAGTTCGAGCGCTTCTTTGATTTGGGCACTTCGATAATCACGAGAGACTTGGCTGTATATTAATTTTTCTCCAATTTGATGAACTATTCCTTTAAGTGTAAGTCTCAGTAGAACAGGGTCGGCTTTTTGTTTGTATTTGGCAAAGTCGTCTTCGTACGAAACAATAATTTCGTCCTGTACTTGTTGGCATTGTAGGTAATCATGGGTCGCTACCCAGGTGGCAACCGACTCCGGCATTCCTCCAACCATGAGGTATATGCGGAATAATTCGACTAACTTCTGGTGAAAGGCATTTAGCAAAGGTTGAGTGGGGGATGCCGCTTTCTTTTCGGTAATAAATCCTTGATTATTGGTGGCAGCCAGGAACTCGTCAAATGTCATAGGAAACATGAAGAGTGAACGAATTCTGCCTACGCCGAAGGTAGGAATCTCGCTTAATGCAAATTCGAGTAAAGACCCTGCGGCAATGACGTGCAATTCCGGATAATCTTCATAGAAGAAACGAAGGCTGGCTATGGCTTCTTTGCACATTTGAATTTCGTCCAGAAAAAGTAAAGTCTTACCCGGCTCTACCGGCGTGCCGCTAAAAAGAGATAATTTGGATGATATCTGTTTTACATCCAACTCTCCGGCAAATAATTCTTTGAGTTGAGGCTGCCTCTCAAAGTTTACCTCTACGAAGTGTTCAAACTGGCGTGCCAGATGCCTAATGGCAGATGATTTGCCAACTTGGCGTGCTCCACGAAGCAATATTGGCTTGTGTTTGGCTTCATTTTTCCAAGTTACAAGCACATTATCTATTAAACGGGGGAGGTACTTTTCCATCTTATCAGCTTAAATGTGTTGATTATCTGGCACAAAGATAATGTTTTTGCTAAAATCAAGGGACTAAAATGAGTGAATTTTGCTAAAATCAAGGGTTTGAAAAGGTTGTTTTTTGCTAAAATCAAGGGAATTGCGGGCTTCTTGTATAAAAAAAGGCCGCATCCTAAGAATGCAGCCTTATCAGAATCTCTTTTGATTGTATTATTCAGCCGGGTGAATAGCTTCTGACGGACAAACGTCAGCGCAAGTTCCACAGTCAGTACATACATCCGGGTTGATAGAGTAGATATCGCCCTCAGAGATAGCTTCAACCGGACACTCGTCAATACAAGTTCCGCAAGCAATACAATCGTCAGTAATAACGTAAGCCATTTTCTTTAATTTTTAATATTAGTACTAATTAGTGAGGCAAAAATACGGGTTTTATCTGTTACTTGGTATCAATCTTTAATAAATTGGCTTAATTTGTAAGGCTTCTAAATAAGCAAAATGAAAAACTCTCTGAAACTCTGTGTTATTCTGTGCCGAATTCGCTATTTTTGCATCCTGTAATTATAAGATTTGTAAGTATGCCTTTAAATTTACCCGATAAGCTTCCGGCCATCGAGTTGCTGAAAGAGGAAAACATCTTCGTGATTGATACCTCGCGTGCTACCCAACAGGATATTCGTCCGTTGCGTATTGCCATCCTCAACCTGATGCCGCTTAAGATAACGACGGAGACGGACTTAATACGTCTGCTGTGTAATACCCCGTTACAGATTGAGGTCTCATTTATGAAGATCAAGAGCCACACCTCGAAGAATACTCCGGTAGAACACATGAAAACGTTTTATACAGACTTTGAGTTGATGCGCAATGAGAAGTATGACGGACTCATTATTACCGGTGCTCCGGTAGAGCAGATGGATTTTGAAGAGGTAACGTACTGGAATGAGATGAAGGAGATATTCGACTGGTCGCGTACGCACGTTACGTCTACCTTATATATATGCTGGGCAGCGCAAGCGGGATTGTACCACCACTACGGTATACCCAAGTATCCGTTGGATAAGAAGATGTTTGGGGTGTTTGAACACCGTACGTTAGACCCATTGCATGCTATTTTCCGTGGGTTCGATGATGTATTCTATGTGCCGCACAGTCGGCATACGGAAATTCGTAGGGAGGATATCCTGAAGGTTCCTGAACTGAGGCTGCTGTCGGAGTCGGATGAATCGGGTGTGTACCTGGTAGAAGCTCGTGGTGGTCGCGAGTTCTATGTAACCGGTCACTCGGAATATTCACCGCTGACACTCGACGGAGAGTATCGTCGCGACCTGGATAAAGGTCTGCCCATTGAAATGCCGCGTAACTACTACCGCAATAATGACCCGAATAATAGCCCCGAGGTGCGTTGGCGCGGACATGCCAACCTGTTGTTCTCCAACTGGCTCAATTACTTTGTATACCAGGAAACTCCGTTCGATATTAACCAGATACAATGATCAAGCCCCGCAAGATAGAGTTGCTGGCTCCGGCCAAGAATCTGGAGTGTGGTATGGAAGCCATCAATCATGGCGCCGATGCTGTGTATATCGGTGCGCCGAAGTTTGGTGCGCGTGCTGCTGCCGGTAATTCGCTGGAAGATATTGCTGCGTTGGTGGAGCATGCTCATCTGTACAATGCACGTATTTACGTAACAGTGAATACGCTCTTGAAGGAAGAGGAACTTGCCGAAACGGAAGCGATGATTTGGGAGCTTTATCGCATCGGTGTGGATGCCTTGATTGTGCAGGATATGGCCATTACCACGATGAATCTGCCACCCATTCCGCTACATGCCAGTACCCAGATGGATAACCGTACACCGGAGAAGGTGAAGTTTCTGGCTGAAGCAGGTTTTCGCCAGGTAGTATTGGCTCGTGAGTTGTCGTTGGAAGAGATTCGTAAGGTGCATGAGGCTTGTCCTACGGTGCCGTTGGAGGTATTTGTGCACGGTGCCTTGTGTGTAAGTTACAGCGGACAGTGTTATGTGAGTCAGGCATGCTTTGGCCGGAGTGCCAACCGGGGGGAGTGTGCACAATTCTGCCGGCTTCCGTTTACGTTGGTAGATGCTGATGATGACGTGATAGTTAAGGATAAGCATCTGTTATCCCTCAAAGATTTGAATCAACTGGATGTACTGGAGCAACTACTCGATGCAGGTGCTTCTTCTCTTAAAATAGAAGGACGGCTTAAGGATGTAACGTACGTGAAAAACGTAACGGCAGCCTATCGTCGCAAACTGGATACCATCCTGGCTCGTCGCCCGGAGTATATCCGTGCTTCCTCGGGAACGTGTCGGTTCGACTTTAAACCTGCACCCGAGAAGAGTTTCAGCCGGGGCTTTACGCATTATTTCCTGCAAGGGCGCGGACGGGAAATAGGTTCGTTCGATACACCGAAGTCGTTAGGTGAGGAGATGGGTACGATGAAAGAGATACGCGGCAACTATCTCACGGTAGCCGGACTGAAATCGTTCAATAACGGTGACGGGGTATGTTTCATCGACGAACAGGGACGTTTACAAGGCTTCCGGGTAAACCGGGTGGACGGTAACAAACTCTATCCGCAGGAGATGCCCCGTATCAAACCACGTACGGTGCTGTACCGTAACTTCGACCAGGAGTTTGAACGTACGCTGTCACACAAATCATCCGAACGTAAGATAGCTGTGTCTTTGTTGCTAAGTGAGAACAACTTCGGCTTCTCTCTGACTGCTACCGACGAAGACGATAACCGCGTAACACTTACTCTTCCCCGTGAGAAGGAGTTGGCCCGTACTCCCCAAACAGATAACCTGAAAACGCAGCTCGGCAAGTTGGGTAACACCCCATTCGAAGCCGAACGTATCGATATCAGCTTCTCGGATAATTGGTTCCTGCCTGCTTCGGTGTTGGTAGAGTTCCGCCGGGAAGTCATGGAGCAGTTGCTGGCTGCCCGCCGTATCAACTATCGCCGGGAACTGGCTGTTCGTAAGCCTACTGATTATCCTTATCCGCAAACCTCGCTTACGTACCTGGGCAATGTGTTGAACAGTGGTGCCGCTTCGTTCTACCACAATCATGGTGTACAGTCCATAGCTCCGGCTTTTGAACAGGAAGCTCCGGAAGATGCGGTGTTGATGTTCTGCAAACACTGCCTGCGTTACAGCATGGGTTGGTGTCCTACTTATCAACGTGAACGTTCTCCGTATCGTGAGCCTTACTACCTGGCAACGTCGGATGGAAAGCGTTTCCGTTTGTCGTTTGATTGCAAGAACTGTCAGATGAAAGTGAGTGCCGAATGAAAAAACTCTGTGAAACACTGTGTTACTCTGTAGCGATAATATTTCTTCTCGCTGCCTGTCATTATCCCTGCCCTGACCTCTCAGACGAGGAAATGAAACCGCATACACGTGATTCGCTGACCTATCTGTACGAACGGCATTATACCTATAACACTAACTTTGAGGTACGCGATGACTCAGTAACCCTGGAGTGCCTGCCGGTGAAGGATGCGTATATTACGCTTCCCAAAGGTGCACGGGTAGTGGTGGCCGAGTTCGACGTACATCCTGCCGATAGTGTAGACAGTGTGTGGGTGAAGTTGGCCCACTCGCAGGAAGCCCAGGGATGGGTGCGGGAGAAAGAGTTGATACGCTCCTTTGTACCTACCGATAGTATTTCCCAATTCATTTACTTTTTCAGCGATACACATGCCCCTTACTTTGTGGTGGTGTTGGCGTTGTTTGTGGGCATTTACCTGTTCCGCAGGTTGCGGCATGAGCAGGTGCGACAGGTGTTCTTTAATGACATCGACAGTCTGTACCCGTTGTTGCTATGCTTACTGATGGCTTTCAGTGCTACGGTGTACGAAACCATGCAGGTGTTTCTGCCCGAGACGTGGCAGCACTTTTACTTCAACCCTACACTCTCGCCGTTTAAAGTGCCGTTTATCCTTTCTGTCTTCCTGTTGAGCATCTGGATATTCTTGATTGTACTGTTGGCAGTGCTCGACGATTTATTCAAACAACTCACTCCGGCTGCTGCGGTGTTCTACCTGCTGGGGTTGGGAGCTTGTTGCATCTTCTGCTATTTTTTCTTTATCTGGACTACTCATATTTACATAGGCTATCTTTTTCTGGCGGCTTTCCTGTATATATTTGCCCGGAAGTTTCTTCGCAGTACCCGGTACAAATACCGTTGCGGGCATTGCGGAAAGAAGATAGTATCCAAAGGCGTTTGCCCCCATTGCGGAGCCATTAACGAGTAGCTTGCTCAGCTGCCAGGTGGCGGTATTCTGCCGGACTCATGTTGTACCGCTCACGGAACAAGCGGTAGAAGGTACGCGATGTGTTGAATCCACATGCTCCGGCAATAGCCTCGGCAGTGAGGCGGGGCTGATTGGCCAATAATGTCTTAGCTTCCTCCAAGCGTATGCTATTGATGTATTCCTGCAAGGTTTTTCCTGTAACAGTTTTTACCGCCTCAAAAAGGTATGTCTTGTTGGTGCCCAATTCGGCGAGCAAGTCTTCACGGTCTATCTCAGGATTGGCAAAGTTATTGTTGAGTAGCAGGAAGTTGTGCAGACAGGTTACCCATCGCTGTTGACGGTCATCACCCGGGAGGTCTTCGGCAGGTAGATTGCTGCTGTTATCGGTGGCTTCTTCCGAATCCTGATAGTGTTGCACCATTTTCCTGTGCTCTTTGGTTAGTCGGTCCTGCTCCTGTATTTGTTGGAATAAAGCGCGGTTCTTCTTGCGCATCTGTTGCGAGTGCGAGAACCATCCTACTAATACCAACAGGAAAGCGGTTACGGCAAATATCAGGTAGTTGCATGTGCTTTTTTGCTGCATAGCCATCTTGTCTACTTCGTAGCGGGTGCGTACCTCGTCCAGTTGTTCGGCTATTTCTACCCGCTTCACTGAGTCGGCAAGATGGTAAAGTTCTTTGTAAACAGCTGCTCCCAATACGGCGTTCCCTGTGGAGTCGGCAATGGTAGCACGGTATTGTTGATGAAGCATATAAGCGTGAGGAGACATTTGGCAACCAATCAGTATAGAATCGGATAATAGCAGGGCTTTGTCGTACTTGTGCTGTTTTACATACAACTCTACCAAAGCGGTTTGGGCAGACATTACGGCACCGCTGCCCATCTTTACGGCTCTCTCGGCAGCTTCCACTAAATACCCTTCTGCCAGGCTTAAGTCACCTGTATGTGTATAAATGATACCGCTGGTGAGGAGCCAGTCTATCCAGTGCCCTTCTTTGATGTTTTTGCTGTGGGTATCCAAGTACCGGTTCCATTCATGTAACATCTGTATAGCTCCGGCTTCATCACCACTGTTAATTAGATTCATGCTCAAGTGTGAGTATACCAACAGCAGCACGAGTCCTGCATCCTGATAGCTCTCTTTCTCCAGAAGTTTGGTCGCCTCTTGGTGCATTTTTACTGCTTCATCAAATCTTTGTTCTGCTTCATAAGCCAAACCTATTACTGCCAACGCAATGCCTTCGCCCAAGGGCTTGTGTTGTGCCCGGGCTTTATCACTTTCAAATTTTGCTTTTTCAATGGCTATGTTTGCCTGGTCATTTCTAATATATGCACCCATGGCTGAGTAAAACGCTGAATAGTAATTACCCCATTGGTGGTTTTTGCTCCAGAATGCCATGTCATCGTCTAGCGCTTGTTGCTGATACTCGTCCCAAAGCAAATTGTTGTGGCAGATGATTAGTATCTTTTTACGGGCATAGCCTTCTGCCTCCGCATCCTTTTGGGCATGGGCAGTTTTCTTCTTTTCGGTCCATTCATTGAGTTGCTCTTTAACAGTGGCATCGGCTGTTTTGCCAATTTGTGCGGCAGATATGGCAATAACTGTGTGTGTTAGCAAGCAAAATAAGAAAAGTGCTTTACTTAGTGAATGTTTTGATAGAGTCATGAAGGCAATGTGTTATCTAAGTGTGGCTGCAAATATACTCCTTTTAAATAGGTTTGGTGCTGCGGAATACTACTTTCGGAACGTGTGTCCCATCTTTCGGAATAGATGTCGCATGTTTTGGAACAGGCATCTTATGTTTCAGGCTTTTTAGCCTCAACTTTGCAACATCTTATCAGAGCGAACATTAGAGAGCAAAATGAGGAAGAGAATAATTATTTTATCAATCGCAATCGGCATTGTGGCAATGATAATGGTATGGCAGGGATATGACGTCACTGTATCAAAGAGTGAGGTGCGTAGCTTTAATGCAGTAGAACATCCTCTTATTTTTACTCAAAGCGACTCCATGGCATTTTTGTCTGAAGAAACTGTGCCCTCGGCTAATATAATCTTCTTAGAATCTGACGATATCCCATTGTAGTAAACACCTCTTATTATACAAATAGCACAGAACCCTCATTGAATGCAGGATTCTGTGCTATTTATATATAATGAAGTTAGCTGTTTAGAACCGACAGCGGACATCCACTCCAATTTGCATGGGGCGACCTTTCTGCTCAAAACCGCGGTTCATTGATTCGAAGTAGAAAGTATCATACTGCTTATCCAACGCGTTCTTTACCCAGAAAGCAATTTGTCCGGGACCTTTGGCAAAGGCAATACGCCCGTTCAGTGTTCCGTAGAAGGGTTGACTGGCAGTGTTTTGTTCGGTCCAGTAGATGCGCCCGGCACCGGTATAGTCGGCATTGAGTTGTACTTCGTCCAGCCAGTAGCGGTTGCTCAGGCGGAAGATGTACTGGCCACCCAGTGAGAAGGTATGTTTGGGTACGAACGGAACGTAGTTGCCATCGTAGCTTACATCTTTCAACCCGCCTTTATCTTTATAAGCCGGATTGCTTGTCTTTTCGTTGGTGGTGTAGTCAGTGAAGGTAGCGTAGGTATAACCGTAGTTCAGGTTAATACTGAATGCGTCAGTGAGATTGGTGCGTACCGATGCTTCGGCACCGATGCTACGGCTCTTACCGGCATTTACAATCATACGGCCCAATCCGCTTTCAACGAACTTGGCAATCTGTTGGTCTTTGGTATCCATGTAGAAGGCAGCAAGGTCGGCTTGCAGTTTGCCGTTCCACAGGGTGAGGTGTGAACCTACTTCGTAGTTCCAGGTATATTCCGGCTTATAGTATGTTTCGGCTTCCGGGTTTACCACCTCGCTTTTCCAGTACTCTTCAATCATGGAGGCGGCTTTTGCAAAGACCTCGCTTTTCAACAGGGCATCTTTCATGCCGTTTTTCATGGCTTTTTGAGCTAAGTCGGAGAAGGCTTGTACGTTATATCCGCCCGAACGGTATCCGCGTGAAGCAGTGGCATATACATTGTTGCCCGGTTTCCATTCATATTGCAAAGCAAACTTAGGCAACCATTGCAGATAGTCGTTGCTCATTTCGCCGGTGAGTGACGACGGAGCTTTCACGTTGTCTGTGAGGTCCATTATGGTACGTCCGCCCATCGTCATGTTCAGGTTGAAATCGTAGTTGACTGTTGTGTTGACGGAGTTGTATTTTATTTTCAGTTTCTCGTAATCCAACCGTAATCCGGCGGTAAACGACAAACCTTTTACCAGCAGGTTGTTGAAGGTAGACTGGTGGTACAGGGCACCGCTCAGTGTAGGTGTGTCAAAGTCGCTTGCAATATACAGTGACGGGTTATTAATCTTCAATCCCAGTGTAGGCATGTTGGGGTATTGTACTTTCAGATTCTTGAAGATGCTGTTGGTGTTTCCTTCGATGATGTCGGCAACACCTTCCTGGTTAAAGGTTACGGGTGCATCGGTGTTGAGTGATTGGTAAAAGCCGAAGGCTCCGGTAGTCCATTGCCAATTTTTACCGGGTTTCGACTTCATGACGAGTTCCTCGGAAATCATGTTCGACCTCTGTTTCTGTGTCAGGTTGAAGTAGTCTTTCGCAATAAAGTCCTGGTCAAGGAACATCCGGTCGTTGAGGTACTGGTATCCGGTAACTGAACTGAGGATAAAGTGCTTTGCCTGATACTCTACATTCATACCACTATTGAGCATGTTCCGGCGGTAACGACTTTCCTGATTGGCAGAAATCTTGCCGATGCCTTCACTAAATGTTTCTTCAGTACCGTTTACTGCTCCGGTATAATAATAAGGATATCCGCCCTGATCGTCGTACTCGTAACTAACGTTCAAGTCTATTTTCAGGTTGGCAGTGGGCAGGTAGATACCCCTCAAGCGTCCACCTACGGAATTACCCTGGTCGGCCTTCTTGCCTGTAGTACTGTTTTCGAAGAATCCGCCATCGTACTCATAGAACCCTCCGGCTGAGAAAGCAAACTTCTCTGATGCGCGGTGGTAGTGAGTAAGCGAAGCATTGTAAGTATTATAGGTGGCAGCGCTCAGTCGCACATCTGTTCCCTGGTAGTTGAAAGGCGATTTGGTGTATACCTTGATGAGGCCACCCATTGTGTTACGTCCGTACAGGGTAGCCTGTGGACCGCGCAATACATCGATACGTTCTACGTCGGAGTAGTTAAAATCGAATGCAGATTTATCGATGTACGGCATGTTGTCTACGTACAAGCCCACTGCGGGGGTGTTGATACGCGAACCGATGCCACGGATGTAAACGGCTGAAGTAATACGTGAACCATAATCGGGGATATAGAGGTTGGGTACCACGCCGGTCAGGCTTTTCATGCTGGTAACCTGTGCAGCTTGCATGTCTTTTTGGGAGAGGATGGTAGCTGCCAGCGGTTGCTCGCGGAGTTTGCGGTTTTCTTTGGGTGAGCCAATCACCACTACTTCTTCAATATCTACTACTTTGAGAGTGTCCTTGGGCAGGTCTTCTGCCCAAGTGTTAGCCCCTGCCAATAGGGAGAGGGCAATAAGGAGGTTTCTTCTTTTCATTTGGTTTTTTGATTACGGGTGCAAAGTAAGAAGAAAACTTGTACCCGTGCAATCCTCATTTATTAGGATTCTTTAAAATTTGTTCTATATGCGGTCGGCTCCTACGTACCCATTCATTACGGCGTAGATGGTAAGGCCGGATACCGACTTGATGCCTAACTTCTCGGTAATGTTCTTGCGGTGGGTAATAACCGTAGTAAGGCTGATGTTCAGTTTGTCGGCAATCTCTTTGTTAATCATTCCTTTGGCAATGAGTACCAGTACTTCTATTTCGCGGGCAGATAGTTCGCGGTCGGGCGCAAAAGTATGATGTGGATACGATGCTCCGGCCGGATGTCCTTCATGGTGTGCATGTTGGTGCAGCTTGAGGATATCCTTTACCAACTGCTCTTCGGGTTGGTATACGTTGAGTATCTTCACTCCCGAAAGTTGTATGGGCTGACTGTCGCCTCCCAATACAATAGTTTTCTTCTTGCGGGGCAGGAAGAAGGCATTGTGCTCCATGTACGCTTGTGTCGACACGAAGTAGTGGGCGTACATATCGGGTGTGTCGTCCGTGAGTTCGGCAAAGGTGTGGAACGTGCGGATGGTAGCCATCGGGAGTAGATCTTCCAGGATAGATTTCAAGCCAAGGCCCGTCAGGGTGTTGGAGTCGATAATGGCAATTTCGGGATTCATTGGATTATAGTTTCATGTAATTAGCTGCTGCCTCGGCACAACGTTCGCCATCGATACCTGCCGATACGATGCCGCCCGCATATCCTGCTCCTTCTCCGCAGGGAAATAACCCTTGAACGGTAACGTGCTGCAAGGTTTCTTTATCGCGTACAATGCGTACCGGTGATGAAGTACGGGTTTCTACCCCAATCATTACGGCTTCGTTGGTGAGGAAACCATGGCTCATGCGTCCGAATTGTTGGAAGCCCATTGACAGGCGCTTGGTGATAAACTCCGGCATCCAGAAGTGCAGGGGCGAAGATATCAGTCCGGGACTGTACGACGATTCCGGCAGGTCGTAGCTGAGTTTCTTACGGGTGAAGTCGGCCATGCGTTGAGCGGGAGCAATTTGTTTCCTGCCGCCTTGCAGCCAGCATTGGCGTTCCAACTCTTCCTGAAAGCGTAGCATGGAGAGTTCGGGTTGTTGTTCGGCATCTTGCTGGTTGGTTACATCTTCCGGATGAATCTCTACCACCATACCTGCATTACTCCAACGTGAACCGCGGTTAGAGGGCGACATACCGTTTACTACCACCTGCTCCGGTCCGCTGGCTGCGGGAACGATGAAACCACCGGGACACATGCAGAAGCTGTACACGCCACGTCCCTCGGCTTGAGTTACGAAGCTGTATTCGGCAGCGGGCAGGTACTTGCCCCGTCCGTTGCGGTTGTGGTATTGAATCTGGTCGATGAGCTCGGCGGGATGTTCCAGTCGCACGCCAACGGCAATGCCTTTGGCCTCGATGGTTACGTTGTTGGCAGCTAACCACCGGTATACATCGCGGGCGGAGTGTCCGGTGGCAAGGATTACGGGGCCCAGGAAGGTTCTGCCTGTATTCGTTTCGATACCTTTTACGGTGTTCTTCTCGATGATAAGTGACTCCATGCGGGTTTCAAAATGTACCTCGCCCCCACATTCCAGGATGGTGTTGCGCATGTTCTCTATCACGCGCGGCAGTTTATCGGTACCGATGTGCGGATGGGCATCGGCCAAGATAGCAGTCGATGCTCCGTGTTGGCAGAATACATTGAGTATCTTGTCCACATTACCGCGCTTCTTGCTACGGGTATATAGTTTACCATCTGAGTAAGCACCCGCACCTCCTTCGCCGAAGCTGTAATTCGATTCTGAGTTTACGGTGTGCTCGCGGCTGATGAGGGCAAGGTCTTTCTTGCGTTCGCGTACGTCTTTGCCACGT
>JAVBVL010000048.1:0-13737 GCA_031554285.1 Bacteroides sp. | reverse complement strand
GTGTTCACCAAGTAAGCCTTAGCATTGTGTTCTTTCATCTTGCCTCCCAAAGTCTTAGCGTACATAGTGGGGTGCAAAGTCAAGAAAGCTTCACCGAAAGCGGGTGAGAATGAAGGAACCGGTTCAGTGATACCACGTTCTGTACCAGCCAACTTAGAAGTGTAACCGCACAAGAAGTGATATTGAGCCTGAGCATCGTCAAGGATAGATACCGGAGGCAATACGCCGAATGCGTCGGCCGACAGGTAAACAATCTTGCTTGCGTGACCAGCCTTAGAAGGCAATACAATCTTATTGATGTTATAGATGGGGTAAGATACGCGGGTGTTTTCAGTGATTGAACCATCAGCGTAATCAGGAGTACCGTCAGCCTTAACAACCACGTTTTCCAACAAAGCGTCGCGTTTGATAGCTCTCCAGATGTCCGGTTCGTTTTCCTGGCTCAGGTTGATAACCTTAGCGTAGCAACCACCTTCGTAGTTGAATACACCGTTGTTGTCCCAACCGTGTTCGTCGTCACCAATGAGGAAGCGTTTCGGGTCGGCAGACAAAGTAGTCTTACCTGTACCTGACAAACCGAAGAATACAGCTACATCACCCTTGTCGCCTACGTTAGCCGAGCAGTGCATAGAAGCCATGCCCTTCAAAGGCAAGTAGTAGTTCATCATAGAGAACATACCCTTCTTCATTTCGCCGCCGTACCAGGTACCGCCGATGATTTGTTCTTTTTCGGTCAAGTTGAACAATACGAATACTTCTGAGTTCAAACCTTGTTCTTTCCAGTTGGGGTTAGTAATCTTAGAAGAGTTGAATACAGTGAAATCGGGTTCGCCGTAGTTTTCCAATTCGTACAAAGACGGACGGATGAACATGTTAGTCACAAAGTGAGCTTGCCATGCTACTTCCATGATGAAACGAACCTTCATGCGGGTATCCGGGTTGGTTCCGCAGAAAGTATCTACCACGTAAAGTTCTTTGGCAGTGTTCAATTGTTTCAAAGACAAAGCTTTCAGGTCGCTCCAGATTTCAGCCGAAACCGGTTTGTTGATAGTACCGTCCCACCAGATAGTGTCTTCGGTAACTGAATCTTTAACGATGTAACGGTCTTTCGGTGAACGGCCGGTAAAAACACCTGTTTTAACTGATACAGCTCCTGTTGTAGTGAGTTCTCCCTTTTCGAATCCCTGGTTTGCAGGACTCATTTCAGCTTGAAACAGCTGTTCGTAAGTAGGATTGTGTACCACAGCAATGTCATTGCTGATACCATACTTGCTCAAATCTAATTTTGCCATTTTCGTTTGAATTAATTAAAATTGGTATATAGTTTATTATCTCTTTGAGGGATAGCGGTAAGAGGTGTTTCGAACACGCCCTTGTAAACCGGATACAAAAGTAATATTTTCTTTGGAAAGGTGTATCGGTGATTAGCGAAGATTTTCCTTAATTCTAACTCTTTTATAAATCAATAACAATAACTGCTACCTGAATGTTGCAAATTGGGAGATTATGCTTTACTTTTGCGCAATCATATTTTATGTATAAATAAAACACTCTTCCGATGAAAGTAATTAATTTTAGTGAGAGCAATTCTGTGCTGAACCAGTATGTGTCAGAAATTAGGAATGTAGATGTGCAGAACGACCGCCTGCGCTTTCGCCGTAATATTGAGCGAATTGGCGAAATTATGGCGTATGAAATGAGCAAAACATTTACTTATTCGGAGAAATCCATCCAAACACCGCTGGGGATAGCGCCTGTAAGTACGCACGATAATGCGTTGGTGCTGAGCACCATTCTCCGCGCAGGCTTACCTTTTCACCAGGGATTCCTCAACTGCTTTGACCAGGCCGAGAATGCCTTTGTATCGGCTTACCGCAAATACAAGGACAAACTGAAATTTGAGATTAATATTGAGTACATTGCTTCACCCCGTATCGACGGGAAAACGCTTATCATTACCGACCCTATGCTGGCAACCGGCGGTAGCCTCGAACTGAGCTACCAGGCTATGCTTACAAAAGGCATTCCGGCCGAAATACACGTGGCATCGATTATTGCCAGCCGGCAGGCAGTGGAGTATATACAGCAGGTACTCCCGGCCGATAAAACAACCATTTGGTGCGCGGCTATCGACCCGATAATCGATGCGCACTCGTATATCGTACCCGGCTTGGGCGATGCGGGCGACCTGGCTTTCGGCATGAAAGATTAGTTTTTCTAGGCGCGATTTGTTTTCTTGCAAATTAGTTGTATATTTGCAAAAAATATTCAAATGTTGTATAATAAGGCCTTTTTCTTCCGGATATTCATTGCTGCTTTACTTTGTTTTACTATATTTACAGCTTGTCGGGAGGTAGATACCAGAATTCTGAAAATGAGCGGACACCGGGGTGCTTGTCTGTTGGCCCCGGAAAATACGATGGCGTCGGTTGATACGTGTATCAAATATGGAGTAGACTTTATTGAATGTGATGTATGCATCAGTAAGGATAGCGTATTCTACCTGCTCCATGATTCGCTGTTGAATGGCACCACCAACGGGTCGGGTAATATAGCCGACCACCTTTCGGTAGACATAGATACGTTGGATGCAGGTTCCTGGTTTAGTGCCGACTTTAAAGGACAGCGGGTACCCCGCCTGGTGGATGTGTTGCGGCGGGTGCGAGATAACAGCGAGATTCATGTTACCATTGATTACCGCTCGGGCGGAGTAGAACAATTGGTGGCGCTTGTAAAGCAGGAGGGCATGTTAGACCGCTGTACGTTTACCTTTAGTGCCGAAGCGGACGCGTTGGAGCTGCGGCGGTTGCTACCCCACAAGAAAGTGTTGCAGGATTACATCCGTACGGAGAGCGACTTTGAGAGAGTGGTATCCGGAACACGTCCTGATGTAGCCGTGGTATGGCTCGATTCTATTTCGAAGGAGTTTGTGGCGAAATGCCATGCTGCCGGACTGAAAGTGCTTGCATTGGCTATGGACGGAGAGCGTAATAATGATGAAGATTATAAGAAATCGGTGGAGCTGGGAGTTGATATCCTGGGTACCAATGAACCGGTTTATTTTATACAGAAATACAGGGAGTAATCCTTGTATGTTGTCTTCGGGCAAAACCAGTTATTAAAACGGAAGAGGGCACCTTTAGGGGCGCCCTCTTTTTCATTGTATGGAGTGGTTACTTAACCTCCCAGGTTTCGTTGGTAAGCAACAGTTCGGCAAAGTTGTGGTATTTCTTCTTTCCCCTTACCTCTTCAATCTGCTCGGTAATGGCATCGTTGTACGTAGGTGCATCTACGTCGCGAATAACGCCCAGGGCGATGGGGAAGTCGGGACCTTCCATCAACGCCAGCTTCAACTGGAGGGTATTGTCCTCACAATGCGCGTCGTGTACCAGGATGTCCTTTTCGGTGATTCCGTTTTCGCCCAGCTTAACTACTTTCAAGCCGAATCCTTGTTGCATCAAACCAAATTCATTGTCGGCACCGAAAACCATCGGTTTGCCGTGTTCCAGGTAGATGGCATTCTTGGCGCGTCCTTCTTTGGTGGCTACCGATTCGTGCGTACCGTCGTTAAAGATTACGCAGTTTTGGAGTACCTCTACCACCGAAGCGCCTTTGTGGTTGGCAGCCGCCTTCAATACATCTACCGAGGGACCGCTGTCGATGGCTACGCAGCGTGCAAAGAAGCGTCCGCGGGCGCCGAAAGTCAACTCCGCCGGGCGGAAAGGATCTTCTACCGTACCGTAAGGAGTCGATTTGCTCACGAATCCGCGTGCCGAGGTAGGAGAGTACTGTCCCTTGGTTAATCCGTAAATGCGGTTGTTAAGCAGAATCATATTCAGATCGATGTTACGGCGTACGGCGTGGATAAAGTGATTACCGCCGATAGCCAGTCCGTCGCCATCGCCCGAAATCTGCCAGATGGTGAGGTTGGGGTTAGCCACTTTGGCACCGGTTGCTACGGCAGCGGCACGTCCGTGAATGGTATGGAAACCGTACGTGTTTACATAATAAGGTAAACGCGACGAACAACCGATACCCGAAATAACGGCAATGTTGTGCGGAGCCACGCCCAGTTCGCCCATGGCTTTGTGCAGGGAGTTCAGGAAGCCGTGGTCGCCACATCCCGGACACCAACGGGGCTGACCGGTTTTATAATCTTTTGCTGTATATACTGTTTCGCTCATTTCTTATTCCTCCAATAATTTAGTGAATGCATCTACCAGTTCGCTGGTTACGAACGGCTGTCCTTTTACCTCGTTGTATTGGTGCAATTCCAATCCGGGAACTTGCATGCGGAGGTATCCGGCAAACTGTCCCATGTTTTGTTCGGCAACTACAATCTTTTTGTATTTCTTCAGTACATCGGCTGTGTTCTTGGGCAGCGGGTTGATGTATTGGAAGTGTGCCAATGCCACCTTCTTGCCGTTCTTGCGCAGGAATTCCATTGCCAGGTACAGATGGCCGTAGGTGCCTCCCCAGCCTACGATGAGCAGGTTGGCATCCGCATCGCCTTGCAATTCCAGGTCGGGAACCGCAATCTTGTCAATCTTGGCCTGGCGAAGCAAGGTCATTTTCTGGTGGTTATCAGGCTCGGTGGAGATAACACCGGTTTCGTTGCTCTTCTCCAGTCCGCCGATGCGGTGGGTAAAGCCTTCGGTGCCCGGAACAGCCCAGTAACGTACGCCCGTTTCGGGGTTGCGCTGGAACGGTGTCCAGTTGCCCGCCATGTCGGGGGTTACGTACGGCGGCTTGATGCCGGGGTACTCATTCATATCGGGTAACTTCCACGCTGCCGAACCGTTGGCAATAAATGCGTCGGTAAGCAGAACCACGGGAGTCATGTGTTCCAGTGCAATCTTGGCAGCCATGAAAGCAGCATCGAAGCAGTTGGTAGGCGAGGTAGCAGCAATCACGGGCATGGGGCTTTCGCCGTTACGTCCGTACAGGGCCTGCAACAAGTCGGTTTGTTCCGATTTGGTAGGCATACCGGTCGACGGACCGCCGCGTTGTACATTGATAACCACCAACGGAAGTTCGGCAATAACCGCCAGGTTCATCGCTTCGCTCTTCAGGCATACGCCGGGACCGGAGGTAGTGGTAACAGCCAGGCTTCCTGCAAAGGCAGCACCCACGGCCGAAGCGCATCCGGCAATTTCGTCCTCGCATTGAACGGTTTTAATACCCATCGATTTGTGCTTGGCCAACTCATGCAGAATGTCGGTAGCGGGTGTAATGGGGTATGAGCCTAAATACAGTTCCAAACCGGCTTTCTCGGCAGCCGCCATCAAACCGTAAGCGGTAGCTTTGTTGCCGTTAATATCGGTATATAGGCCTTTCGCCTTTTGGGTTTTGCTTTCAATCTTATAAGTAGAGGTAGAAGCGTGCGTGTTGGCTCCGTAGTTGTAACCGTCGTTCAACACTTTGATGTTGGCATCGGCAATTTCCGGTTTCTTGGCAAACTTCTCGCGAATCATTGTTTCGGCTACCGACAGGTTACGGTTGAACAACCAGCATACCAGTCCCAGGGCAAACATGTTTTTGCAACGTACGGCTGCCTTGTTGTCGAGCCCGGAATCCTTGAGGCTTTCCTTGCACATCGACGAGATGGGAACCTGAAGCACTTCGTTCTTGATGCCCAGTTCCTCGAACGGGTTATCGGTTTTAAACAGTGCCTTTTCCAGGTCTTTTGCTTCAAACGAGTCAGTGTCTGTAATGATAAGTGCTTGTTTCTTGCAGAACTTAACCTGGGTTTTCAGTGCCGCAGGGTTCATGGCTACCAGTACATCGCAATGGTCGCCGGGAGTAAATATTCTTTCGGCACCTACATGGACCTGGAATCCCGAAACCCCGGTTAGCGAACCTTGCGGGGCGCGGATATCTGCCGGATAGTCGGGAAAAGTACAGATGTCGTTTCCAACCGTAGCCGACACGTTAGAGAATATATTACCGGCCAGCTGCATGCCGTCGCCGGAGTCGCCGGAGAAGCGTACTACCACTTGCTCCAATTCTTTAACCATCATTTCGTCTGCCATAATTTTATTGATCTATTTAGAATGTATGTAATCTTTCAAGCTATGCAGAAAGCCAGGCAAAGTTCGGAAAGTTAAACGGTTTTGCAAAATCTTTTGCTATATATCTGTGCGCGATTATCAAAAGTAATGCAATTGGCTTTATTATCCGTTGTTTTGTAAGTGTTGCCGGTTGTTAAGCATCAAAAAGAGCGATTAGCTACCAACAAAATGGTTTCTTGTTTTGTTTTCAAAATTGACGATTTGTTTGGTTTATTAGGAAATGGAAAGATATATGTCTGCTTTTTGTGGGTAAATATCTGTAAAAGTTTTGTTTTTCCGCATTCTTGCTGACTAAGTTTGTTCTTCTTTTCTCCCTTGTGCGGGCACGCGGTTCCCTCTCTTACAAAATTTCCCTGCCTTCTTGCCATATCAGCAGAATCCATTATCTTTGCACCCACATTCAGGAGGCCTTGTAGTTCAACGGATAGAATAGAAGTTTCCTAAACTTTAGATAGGGGTTCGATTCCCCTCGGGGCTACCTATAACACCCTTCAGCCGGTTGGTTGGAGGGTGTTTTTGTTTTATCAACCTGCAAAAATATCCTCCATGAGCAAAAAAAGTGTTTTGATTCGCCATTCGCCATCTTTTTGCATTTAATGCGTTCATTATCTGATAAATAACAGATGGCGAATCGCTTTTTGATTCGCCATCGATTCGCCATTTTCGAACTGATTCGCCATTGTTACAACCACATAAATTGACTATCAGCCACTTAGTAAATAGTGCATAAAAAAACAGAAAGAATGCGCTTTTTTCTGCGAAAATCTTTATAGCTTCGCCACCCGTTAAACTTAAAAAATCTTCTATGGACGTAGTATTTAACTACCGGGAAGTCCCCTACGGATTTGCCCATTGCTTTCGGGGCGAGTGCCCCCAGTGCGAACACTGTTTACGCCACATGGCAGCTACACATAGCTCCAAAGGCGAATCGTGCCTAACCATCGTTAACCCGGCACACCTTCCGGAACCGGATACACCCTGCCGTTTTTACATCAAAGGCGAGAAGATTCGTGTAGCCTGGGGTATAAAGGATTTGTATGAGAAGCTCCCTATGCGGCAAGCTCGTGCCGTAAGAGATTCCATCCTTGCACGCTACGGAAAAACACATTATTACCGCATTTACCGCAAAGAGTGCCACCTGTTACCTAAGGAACAGGAGTACATCGCCCAACTTTTCCGGCGGTACGGCATTCCGGACGAGCCAGCCTTTGAGTATTATACCGAGGTGTACCCCTGGTAGTTCATCAGATAAAACCGCCGGTTCAGTTGATAAACCGGTGGTTTCAAGGGCAAAACCGGCAGTTTCAAGGGCGAAACTACCGGTATCAGCAAAGGAACTGCTTGGTTTCTGCCCATGAAACCTTTAGTTTCTGTCCATGGAACTAAAAGTTTCCGGGCATGGAACCAAAGGTTTCGGCTAATGAAACTCTATCTTAACAACCATACAAAAACGATGATTAAAGTAACTAAACACCGACAGTTCGGGAAGGTAAACACGTTCAGTGTTGCGAAACTGCCCGAACTGGTGGAAAGCATGAAAACAGACAGCAAAGCGCGTTTGGCAGATACCGATAAACTCCCGGTGATAGAAACGGGCGGCGTATTCCGCCGGGTAGACGATAACCTCCAGGAACTGCTCCATTACTCGGGACTGCAACTGCTCGAAATAAACCACCTGGCAAACATCACCGAGGTGCAAAAAGTAAAGGCGCTTGCCGCCGATATGCCGCAAACACTGCTCGCCGTAACGGGGTCCAGCCGCCGCTCGGTAAAAATCCTGGTACGCTTTACCTACCCCGACGGCACGCTTCCTACCAACCGGGCCGCCATCGACACCTTTCACGCCCACGCCTACCAACGTGCCGTACGCTACTACGAGCCGTACCTGGCACCCTTCACCTTCGAGCTCAAAGCGCCCACCCTGCTGCAATGCTTCCGGTTTACCTACGACCCCGAGTTGTACTACGCGCCCGATGCACCCGCCATCCTCCTGCGCCAACCCGATGGCATGCCGCCCGAAACGCCCGGCCGTGAGGCACCTGTTGCCACCGGACCGCTACCCCACCTGCTGCCGGGATACGACCGCGGGCAGGTAGTGGCCACGCTTTTTGAGTCGGCACTGGACGAGGCGTGCAACAACACCGCCCATTTGGACAACGACCAATACCTGCATCCGCTCGTGGTGCGTTTGGCACAAAATTGTATAGATTCAGGCATCCCACAGGAGGAAGCCGTGCAATGGACGGTGCAACACCTGCGCGAAAAGTGCCGGGAAGAAGAATTGCGGCTCACCTTCGGCAATGTGTACCGCATCCGGAAAAAGGCGCGTAAGCCCTGCGTAGGCAAGATACTGAGTACCGCCATACGCACCCATGAGTTTATGCAGCGACGGTATGAGTTCCGCTACAACAGCCTGTTGCGTGTGGTAGAGTACCGCGAACGCAACTCGTTCCAGTTCCGCTTTCACCCCGTTGACCCACAGGTGCAGAACAGCATTGCCCTGAATGCCATGCAGGAGAACCTCGAGCTGTGGGACCGCGACGTGCACCGCTACCTGTACTCCAACCGCGTGCCGGTGCACTCGCCCGTGAGCCACTGGTTTGCCCAACTGCCCGAGTGGGATGGCACCGACCGCATCCGCGCGCTTGCCGACACCGTTCCGTGCCGCCACGCACATTGGCGCGACCTGTTTTACCGCTGGTTCCTGAGCATGGTGAGCCATTGGCGGGGGTACGACACCCAGCATGCCAACAGTACCTCGCCCCTGCTCGTAGGTGCCCAGGGGTATCGCAAATCTACCTTTTGCCGCAGCTTGCTCCCGCCCGACCTCTCGGCGTACTACACCGACAGCATCGACTTCGGTCGCCGCCGTGATGCCGAGCTCTACCTCAACCGCTTCCTGTTGATCAACATCGACGAGTTCGACAGCATCAGCCCCACCCACCAGGCATACCTGAAGCACATCCTGCAAAAACCGGTGGTTAACACCCGCCTGCCCAACCAAAGCGCTGTGGAGCAGTTGCACCGCTACGCCTCGTTCATCGGCACCAGCAACCAGCCCGACTTGCTTACCGACCCGTCGGGCAGCCGCCGTTTTATCTGTATCGAAGTAACGGGCCCCATCGATTTCAGCACCCCCATCTACTACGAACAGCTATACGCACAGGCGCTCCATGCCCTGCATCGCGGTGAGCGGGCGTACCTGGATGCCGCCGAAGAGGCGCTGGTAACCGAGCACAACGAAGCTTTTCAGCAGGAACCCGCCATCGAACAGTTGTTTCACCACTACTTCCGCGCCGCTGCCGAAGGGGAGCCGTGCGAGCTGCTCACCCCTGCCGAGATACTGCTACGTATTCAGCAAAAGAGTGGTATCAAGATGGCAATGGGTAAGGTTACGCACTTCGGTAGGTTGCTGCGTAAGGATGGGGTGCCGTTTCACCGCAGTAGCAAGTGTACGGTGTATAAGGTAGTAGAGCTGTAATAAATTAGCAGTATGAATAACAAAACAATCATAAATGTTGCACAA
The DNA here is from genome assembly GCA_031554285.1 of Bacteroides sp. Lineage (GTDB taxonomy): Bacteria > Bacteroidota > Bacteroidia > Bacteroidales > Bacteroidaceae > Bacteroides. The sequence continues at coordinate 4,140 of JAVBVL010000048.1, read as the reverse complement.
TTATGCAACAAGATATATCTTTGCCTATATAAGGAGGCATATTATGAAGACAAACAATCATCAAACGGTTGATTACAGTGCGGTACTCGAGGCCAAGTACGGTAAGCATGGTACGCCCCAACGTGCCCAATTTGACGAAGAGGCGTATGCTTTCTACACCAGTCAGATACTATGTGATGCACGTAAGAATGCCAAACTTACCCAGGAAGAACTTGCCCGGCGATTGGGCGTAAACAAGTCATACATCTCACGTATCGAGAAAGGGGTTACCATTCCCAGTGTTGCTACATTTTATCGCATTGTCAATGCGTTAGGGTTAACGGTAGAGTTAACTCCATCGTTGTAACACAATGGCGAATACCCCGAAAAATGGCGAATCAATGGCGAATCAAAAAGTGATTCGCCATCGATTATTTATTTAATTAGCAGGGAAGTAAGTTCAAAAAGATGGCGAATGGCGAATCAAATCGTATTTTTTGCTCATGGAGGATTGTTTATCATCAAAAAAATGTATTAAATGGGCGACACTATCATCGAAAAAATGTATGCTTGTGCGCAGACAGCTTTAATACAACCTGTTAAGCGAAGAGCCCTTGGCGAAAGAACTATTTGCCACGGATTACAATATCCCCAGAACCTTGTTAACGTTCCATCCGCTTTTCACTAAAGAACCTGCATATAGACGATGACTTACTGAGTATGCCGTTGTATATGGCAGATTACCTGAAGAACTTCCTGTAATCAAAAGATAAAAACACCCACAACCTATATGGCAAAAAACACAATGGGGACAAAACTTCCCCGCAAATTAACAGAAAAAATGCAGATAGTGGGCGAACAGATTAAGTTGGCCCGCCTCCGCCGCAACCTGAGCATTGCCCAGGTTGCCGAACGTGCCACCTGTTCGGAACTCACCGTATCGCGCGTGGAAAAAGGACTGCCAACCGTGTCTATTGGTATCTATGTAAGGGTGCTATACGCATTACAGTTGGACGACGATATACTCCGCCTGGCACAAGAGGACAAAATGGGGAAAGCATTACAGGATTTGAGTTTAAAACAACGGGAACGGGCCTCCAAAAAAGAATAAGCAATGGAAAAACTATGGGTATATGCTGATTTTGACTGGCTCAGGGAGGCAGAGCCGATTGGCGAACTGAGTCATGAAATGCTTCGGGGCACCGAGTCGTATGGTTTCCGGTTCAACAATGAATGGTTAAAGAAGTACGGGGACTTGTTCTTAAGTGAGGATTTGAACAATTATCCCGGTTGGCAATACACGCAACCGGGAACTGATGCATGCCAGCCGGGAGATAGAAAAAAGCGAAGAACAAAACCTGCTACCCGATAAAAGATGGTTGGCTCAACTGGTTCATCCCGGTACTTCCTTAGGAGGTGCACGCCCCAAAGCCAGTGTAACCAATGAGAACGGGCAGTTATACATGGCCAAATTCCCGTCTCGGAAAGACGATTACGACGTGGGGTTGTGGGAACACCTGTGCCATTTACTGGCTACAAAGGCCGGGATAAACGCTGCTCAGACCCAAGTGATTGCCACAGAAAACAGCTACCACACCTTATTATCCAAACGATTCGACCGCACCGATGCAAACCAACGCATCCACTTCGCTTCGGCTATGACGTTATTAGGACTGACAGATGGTGCTAATGCCGGAAGCGGTCATGGCTATCCGGACATAGCAGACTTTATTATTCAGCACTGCACCCAGGTAGACGCCAACCTGCAAGAGCTTTACCGGAGGGTGGCCTTTAATATCTGTGTGGGAAATACGGACGACCATTTCCGCAACCATGGCTTCCTGCTAACGCCTAAAGGTTGGACCCTCTCTCCCGCTTACGACATGAATCCTACGTTGAACGAGCAACAGAGCCTGCTTATCTCTTCCCACTCGTGCCAGTCGGACTTGACTACTTTACAGAATGCCTGCGAAGAATATATGCTCAACAGAAGTACCGCCACCCAAATTATCAATAACGTAACCACTGCCTTAAAAGGATGGAGGCAATTAGCCGGTCAGTTACACATCCCGGCAGTTGAAATAAATCTATTTGCCGGTCGTCTGGAGAAGAACGAACTTCTTAAGGCGTAAAGTACAATATCCACGAAATGTAAGCAAGTTTTATATAACAATCCTCTTACTCTTCTGTATCTTGCTATACGTGCAAGGCAAGGAAGAATAAGAGGATTGTATGTAGGTTAGCATCCCGGCTTGGCGGGTAGACCGACGTTATTAGTCAGCATCATGGGGGTGAGTACCACCCGGGCAACCATCTGTAGTCCAACCTTCGTCATTTCCTATAAGCTTGGTTAAACTACCACCGAGTTCACCAGTACAGCAGCTATATATCTTAGTTCTGTTGTAACCGGATATTGAACCCGCATATGATTTTGTTGAGCCTATAGCCGAAACGGATGTATTGCTATTATGCGAGTCGAAAATGTTTGCGTGGTAGTGATTTGGGTTATATTCATTGTAAGAACCATTTTCTCCACAGATGCCACCTGCATAAGCAAGAGTAGCTGTAGCTGTGATTGCTCCTGTACCGGTATTATTGCATTGATACATCGTATCCTCATAAGGTCCATAATATCCATCAGGGGTATAACGTCCACAGATACCACCTGCAGTAGCAGAAGAAGAAGAAGAAGAAGCTGTAGCCGTGATTGATCCTGTACCGGCATTATCACATTGCCATATAGCACCACCATTTGTTGCTCCGCATATACCACCTGCATAAACAGAACTAACCTCAACTGTACTCGTAGCCGTAGCCGTGATTGCTCCGGTGCTCGTATTTTTACAGTCGGACATATTACCACCGCCTCCACATATACCACCCGCATTGGCAGTACCACAAACAATTGTAGCAATGATTGCTCCTGTGCCGATGTTTTTACAGCCGGATATTACACCACCGTCTCCACATATACCACCTGCAGTAGCGCCAATTGCTCCTTCTCCCGTATCAATAGTACCCCTGTTGGTGCAATTACTAATAAAGCCATAGACACCAGATAGACCTCCTATACATATAAAGGCAGGAGTAGACGTACACGTGATATTGCCCGTATTATGGCAATTATCTATTTTCCCCGCGAAGCTACTACCTCCGCATATTCCACCCACGCGAATATTTGTACCACTCTGTATGGTTATATCAGCCGAAATAGTCAAATTTGACACGGAGGGTTCTGAATCTTTGTCTTTCAACAATCTCCCAAAGAAGCCCATATATTCATCATCATCATCTGCCGTGGCAGTATTAATTGTCATGCTACCGCCAATAGCATGCTGGCTTCCATCAAAATTCCCGTAGAAATTACGAACAGTCCAGGAGGTAGTGGCTATATTTATGTTATGTGTTAGCTTGTAAAACTTGTTGGCATTCGCCTCATTTTCGCTATACACAGCAGCATTACCGGCATCTTCTTTCAGGAAGAATGACTTCAAGTCGTTTGCATGGCGAATGAGGTAAGGGTGGGTTGCATCTTTACCGGTTCCTAACAGGCGCGCCGACTGCTCAATGGCATCACCCCACGTGTAGCTTACCTCCTTGAGATTACCGGAAGGCTCGTTGACAGTTAGCGCAATGTTGTACGCCTTTTCGGCTTCAAACAGCTTGGCATCTTTGTTATCTGTTAGATACTCGTACATTTTGCCATTGTTAGTAGTGATGGTTACGGCATATCCTTCACCAGCTTCCACCTCAAAGGGTAGTATAGCCATGTAAGCAGTGAAAGAGTTGGTGGTAATACCCAACAGTTCCAACGAGAGCTCATTATCTAAGGTAGCATCGCTGCCATCTATCTTTTGAGAACGTATAATACCGTTGGTTGCCAAGGTGAGCATCGTGGGTGCCTCGTTTTGAGGCAGGGTTACTACAAACTTCAGGATGGCTATATGGGCGTTAAACGAAAGAGAGTTGTAATCGCTACCCGAAGCCGTCATGTAATGGTAGTTAGATAGGTGTTCGGTATTGTCTCCGGTTTGCTTCTGCCCGGTCATATCGAATACACAATCGTCCCAGGGAAGTGGGTTGCCTTCGATATCTTTCGCTTTATGAGCGGGATAAAAGGCTTTATAGGTATCGCCGTCTTTCGGTTTCTGCCCTTGGAAG
>JAVBVL010000097.1:0-4340 GCA_031554285.1 Bacteroides sp. | reverse complement strand
TTTAAGCGAGAGACTGGATAGGTCTTTTAAAATTCTGAAAGGTGAAGGTAAAATCACCGAAATCAACGTAGCAGAGACTCTGAAAGATGTGCGTAAAGCCCTGCTTGACGCCGACGTAAACTATAAAGTAGCCAAGACTTTCACCGATACAGTGAAGGAAAAGGCGTTGGGACAGAACGTGCTTACCGCCGTAAAACCCAGCCAGTTATTGGTAAAGATAGTACACGATGAATTAACCGCCCTCATGGGTGGCGAAACGGTGGATATCGAAACCAAAGGTCAGCCGGCCGTTATCCTGATGTCGGGTTTGCAAGGTTCGGGTAAGACTACCTTCTCGGGTAAGTTAGCCCGCATGCTCAAAACCAAGAAGAACAAACGCCCGTTGTTGGTTGCCTGTGACGTATACCGTCCTGCCGCCGTTGAACAGCTGCGTGTATTGGCCGAGCAGATTGAAGTACCCATGTACTCGGAACCGGGTAATAACAATCCGGTAGAGATTGCACAGAATGCTATCAAGGAAGCTAAAGCCAAAGGATACGATCTCGTTATCGTGGATACCGCCGGGCGTCTGGCAGTTGACGAACAGATGATGAACGAGATTGCTGCCATCAAAGCTGCTATCGAACCCCAGGAAATCTTATTTGTAGTTGACTCCATGACGGGTCAGGACGCAGTGAACACTGCCAAAGAATTCAACGACCGGTTAGATTTTAATGGTGTAGTGCTTACCAAGCTTGACGGTGATACCCGCGGTGGTGCCGCCCTCTCTATCCTCTCGGTAGTAAACAAACCCATCAAGTTTGTAGGTACCGGCGAGAAACTGGATGCCATCGACCAATTCCACCCTTCGCGTATGGCCGACCGTATCCTCGGTATGGGCGATATTGTTTCACTGGTTGAACGCGCTCAGGAACAATACGACGAAGAAGAAGCCAAACGCCTGCAGAAGAAGATTGCCAAGAACCAATTCGACTTCAACGACTTCCTGAGCCAAATTGCCCAAATCAAGAAGATGGGTAACCTGAAAGACCTCGCCTCGATGATTCCCGGTGTAGGCAAAGCCATCAAAGACATCGATATTGACGACAATGCATTCAAAAGCATTGAAGCCATTATACACTCCATGACCCCGAAAGAGCGTACCAACCCCGAAGTACTGAACGGTTCGCGTCGTGCGCGCATTGCCAAGGGTAGCGGAACCACCATCCAAGAGGTAAACCGTCTGCTGAAACAGTTTGACGAAACCCGCAAGATGATGAAGATGGTAACCAACAGCAACATGGGTAAGATGATGCCTAAAAGACGATAATTCATTTTAAAGATAGACTCCTTATGAATCTGATAGACGGAAAAGCCATCTCCGAACAAGTGAAGCAAGAGATTGCAGCCGAAGTGGCAGCCATCGTGGCAGCAGGCGGTAAACGTCCGCACCTGGCAGCCATCCTGGTAGGACACGACGGCGGAAGCGAAACCTATGTAGCCGCCAAAGTAAAAGCCTGCGAAGTATGCGGCTTCAAATCGTCCCTGATTCGCTACGAAAGCGATGTAACCGAAGACGAATTACTGGCAAAGGTACGCGAACTGAACGAGGATGCCGATGTAGACGGCTTCATTGTACAACTGCCGCTCCCCAAACACATCTCTGAGCAGAAGGTAATCGAGACAATCGACTACCGCAAGGATGTGGACGGCTTCCATCCCATCAACGTGGGACGTATGTCTATCGGACTACCCTGCTACGTATCGGCCACCCCCAACGGTATCCTCGAATTGCTGAAACGTTACAACATCGAAACTTCGGGTAAGAAGTGCGTAGTGTTGGGACGCAGCAACATTGTAGGCAAACCAATGGCTGCCCTGATGATGCAGAAAGCATATCCGGGCGATGCTACGGTAACCGTTTGCCACAGCCGCTCACGCGATTTGGTAAAGGAATGCCAGGAAGCGGATATCCTGATTGCCGCCCTGGGACAACCTAACTTCGTAACTGCCGACATGGTAAAAGACGGTGTGGTAATTGTCGATGTAGGTACTACCCGCGTTCCCGACGCGAGCAAGAAATCGGGCTTCAAACTTACCGGCGACGTGAAGTTTGACGAAGTAGCTCCCAAATGTTCGTACATCACCCCGGTTCCCGGTGGCGTTGGTCCCATGACCATCGTTTCGTTGATGAAGAACACGTTGCTGGCCGGCAAGAAGGCCATCTACGCCTAATGAGAGCGTTTACCGCCCTGCTAATTATATTTCTCTCCATTTCCTGCCGCTGTACCGCACAGGAATGGAGAGATTATTTTTTATATCCCTGGCCCTTCCCGAAGGAACCTGCCCGGATAACCCTGCTCTTTGCGGGCGACCTGATGCAGCATCAAACGCAAATCAATGCCGCACGCACAGGTGAAGATACGTACGATTATTCTTCGTATTTCGAACTGGTTAAGAACGAGATTGAACGTGCCGATGTTACCATTGCCAACCTGGAAGTAACCCTGGGCGGCAAACCATATACCGGTTACCCGCAATTTAGTGCTCCCGATGAGTACCTTTACGCCATTAAAGATGCCGGATTCGATGTGCTGCTTACCTCGAACAACCACAGCCTGGACCGCGGCCGCAAGGGACTGGAACGTACCATCCTCATGTTAGACTCGTTACACATCCCCTACCTGGGCACCTATATAAATAAGGAGGAGCGAAAACGCCTCTACCCGTACTTGTTGGAGCAGAAAGGATTCCGCATTGCCCTGCTTAACTACACGTACGGAACCAATGGCATCGAAGTAACCCCTCCCAACATCGTGAATTACATCGATAAGGAAATAATGGCCGAAGATATCCGTGCCGCCCAAGCCATGAATCCCGATGCCATTATTGCCTGTATGCACTGGGGCATCGAGTACCAGTCGCTCCCCAACAAGGAACAGATACAGCTTACCGACTGGCTCTTACAACAAGGTGTTACCCACGTTATTGGCGGACATCCGCATGTGGTACAACCTATGGAATTGCGCACCGACAGTACGGACAACAGCCAACACCTGGTAGTGTACTCCCTGGGTAATCTTATCTCGAACATGTCCGCCCGCCGTACCGATGGCGGTTTGCTGGTAAAACTGGAACTCACCAAAGGCAATACCGTACAAGTAGGCCGTTGCGGATACAGCTTGGTTTGGGTAGGCAGGCCCGACCAAACCCGGCAAAAAAATCACCGGTTGTATCCGGTTACTTATCCGGCACACTCCCTCCCGCTCCCGGCACGTAACTCCCTAAAAATCTTTACGGAAGATACCCGCTCACTGTTCAAAAAGCACAATAAAGGCATTGAGGAGTACACCTTCGAGTAAAAAAAACACGCCGCCTACGGCAAAAAAGTATATAGAATATTTGCAAGATAAAAGATTATACCTATCTTTGCACCGCGTTAAACAAACGCAAACATGGTGACTGTAGTTCAGTTGGTTAGAGCGTCAGGTTGTGGTTCTGAATGTCGTGGGTTCGAGCCCCATCAGTCACCCTTCAAAAAAGCCTCAGATTTCAATAATCTGAGGCTTTTTTAGTTTCTTACCGGAAGAGGTGCATCAATTGAATTGCAACCCGAACTCGTCCTTCAACAGCAGTAAGGCATTGTTTTTCTGTGCCATCATCTGGAACTTCTCGCCCGGACTGTAGGCACGCACTATCTCATTAGGCTCACTCACACGCACATTCATCTGTACCTTGCTATTCTTAAGGCGTTGGCGCAGGAACGGAAGCAAGTCTTGCCCCAGCGCCGTGAAATCTTTGGCAATGATGTCATTATCCAATACCACTTCGAAAGTAGCCTCCTTCAATATCTTGGGACGCATGTTCTGCATACGCAACGCAATGGGACGTTGCTCCATCGGAAGCATACCGGCATACTCCTGCCAGTAATAGTTCAGGTCGCGTTCGTTGAAAATGTAATCTTCTTCGGGAGCAGCAGCGGCAACGGGAGTAGTAGCTGCTGCCGATGCTTCTGTATGCTTCTGCGCCCTGACAGAGGTACCCATACTCGAGCGGCTCATTACCGGAGCTTTACGCTCGGTAGTAGTGCCACTTCCTATCAAGGAAGCAATGGTAGTATTACCTACAGGAGGCTGAGTGGTAGTTGACGGTTGGGCAGATGCCGGTTGTCCCTGCATAGCAGGCTGTTGGACAGGTTGTGCCGGTTGCACAGGCTGAGCAGCCTGTACAGGAGCACCCACGGCCTGTTGCTGCTGAGCTGCGGCAGGCTGTGTAAAGACGGGTTTTAAAGTTTGTTTAGGGCTACGCCCATGACTCCCGTCATCCTCCCCGGTGGTAATTTGAGCGGCTTGTATCAGGGT
>JAVBVL010000060.1:0-17604 GCA_031554285.1 Bacteroides sp. | reverse complement strand
CACATTACCGATGCCATGGCCCTTGCCGACAAGTACGGAAAGGACAAACACATCTGGACCGACAATGTAGAGAAGTTCATCCTACTGAAAAGCAACGAAGAGTACTTCTCGGACCCCGTTTGCCGCAACGGTTACTTCCGCGGAGTAGAGACGTATAACTTTGTCCGCGACATTCGCGAACGCTTCCACATTTACAAAGAGAAGATAAAGAAGTAGGTGGGACGTTTTCCCACAGAATTTCACTGCGTTTTGCACGGTGATTTGTCTTGCAACGTTATCTTATGCTATTTACACTGTCGTTTATCCGGAAAAAGACCGTTATATTCCAACCCAAAACTCTTCCATCTTTTGTTCAAAACTCTTCCATCTTTTTGAAAAACATAACCATCTTTGGGAGGAAAGATGGTTATGTTTTTTGTGTAATGTTTCACAGCCTAATAATTTTGTTTCAAGGGCTAATATTCGGTTTTCAGAGCCTGAAACAGAATTATTAGCCGATAAACCCCGCGTTTTAGAGCCTGATAATTTTAAATAATGTAATAGCTCATTTCATTATCAGCAAAAAGGGTACAACAGAAAAACTCCATTGTACCCTCTCCTATTTATAAAAAGCAAATACTATCAATCCAGTGAATGAATCACCAATCCCGAGCGAAGTTTCGGTTCAAACCAAGTCGTCTTCGGCGGCATGATATTATCCGTATCGGCAATATCCATCAACTGCTTCATCGAAACAGGGTAAAGTGCCAAAGCAACTTTCATCTCACCACTATCTACGCGCTTGCTCAATTCACCCAATCCGCGGATACCACCCACGAAGTCGATGCGCTTATCCGAACGTAAATCCTTGATACCAAGCACCTCGTTCAAGATAAAGTTAGACGAGATAGTTACATCAAGCACGCCGATGGGGTCGTTATCATTGTATGTTCCCGGCTTGGCAGTAAGGCTATACCACTTACCTTCCAGGTAAAGACTGAAGTTATGCAACGCAACCGGTTTGTAGATTTCAGTGCCTTTCGCTTCTACCACGAAGTTCTTCTCCAAAGCTTTCAGGAACTCAGCAGCCGACAGACCGTTCAAATCCTTCACCACACGGTTATAGTCAATGATAGTCAGTTGGTTAGCTGGGAAGCAAACCGCCATAAAGTAGTTATACTCTTCATCTCCCTTGTGGTTCGGATTCAGCTTCGCCTTCTCGGCTCCTACCAACGCAGCGGCAGCCGAGCGATGGTGACCATCAGCAATATACAGTGCGGGCATAGCAGCAAAAGCAGCGGTGATGGCCGCAATATCCGCAGCCTGGTCGATAATCCAGAACTGGTGACCAAAGCCATCGCCCGGAGCTATGAAGTCGTACACCGGTTTCGCGGCAGTATATTTAGCCACGATAGCATCTAACTGGGCATTATCGGGATAAGCGAAGAACACCGGTTCAATGTTGGCATTGTTCACACGAACGTGCTTCATGCGGTCTTCCTCTTTATCGCGGCGGGTAAGTTCGTGTTTCTTAATCACGCAATTCATATAGTCGGGCACGTAGGCACCTACTACCAGTCCGTATTGCGTTTTGCCGTTCATGGTTTGGGCATATACGTAGTAGTTTTCCTTTTCGTCCTGTACTAACCAGCCATTGTCTTGGAACTTGCGGAAGTTCTCGGCAGCCTTGGCATACACACATTCATCGTGTTCGTCGGTACCTACGGGGAAATCAATCTCCGGTTTGATGATGTGATACAGTGATTTTTCGTTTCCGGCAGCCTCGGCACGAGCTTCTTCGGAGTTCAGAACGTCGTACGGACGTGAGGCAACTTGTTCCACCAGGTTTTGCGGCGGTCGAATGCCTTTGAAGGGTTTAATTACAGCCATATTGTTTTCATGGATTAATTGTTAAAACTGTTATTCACCACAGAGTCAACGTTATTACTTGTTTACGCGGAAGCGTTCGTTACCGTCTTTCAGGAAACCAACAATCTGTTGAGCAGCAGCAATACCGGCATTAATGTTAGCTTCGGCAGTTTGTGCACCCATCTTCTTCGGAGTCGAGAAGTAACGGTTGGGGAAGAGTTCGACAAACTTCTCGTGTGCACCCGGCATTACATCGCTCAGGTACTTGAAGTCGGCACGTTCTTCCATCAACTGGATGAGTTGGTCTTCGTCGATAACTTCCTTGCGGGCAGTGTTTACCAGCATGGCACCTTTCGGCATTTGCTTCAACAGGTTGTAGTTGATTGATTTCTTTGTTTCGGCAGTTGCGGGGATGTGAAGCGATACCACTTCACACAGTTGGTACAGTGCTTCGGCAGAATCGAGTGCTTTCACGCCGTCTTTCTCGATTACCTCTTTGGGGCAGAAAGCATCGTATGCGTAGATGTCCATACCAAAGCCTTTGGCAATACGGGCCACGTTACGACCTACGTTACCATACGCATGGATACCTAACTTCTTACCCATCAATTCCGTACCCGATGTACCGTTGTACAGGTTACGAACACCGTATACCATCATACCCAGAGCGAGTTCGGCAACAGCATTTGAGTTTTGTCCCGGAGTGTTCATTACACATACGCCATGAGCCGTAGCAGCGTCGAGGTCAACATTGTCATAACCGGCACCGGCACGTACTACGATTTTGAGTTCCTTGGCAGCGTCGAGCACTTCGGCATCTATAATATCGCTGCGGATGATGATGGCATTAGCATCTTTCACCGCATCGAGCAGTTGTGCCTTCTCTGTGTACTTTTCCAACAAAGCCAGTTCAAATCCGGCTGCTTCAATTTCTTTACGAATACCGTCAACAGCCACTTTGGCAAACGGTTTATCGGTAGCTATCAATACTTTCATTTCTGTGTATATTTAGTTTGAGTTTTTATAAAAAGAGAAGAGTCTCACGGGGTCGCAGTACAGAGGAGCATGCTCCATGTAAAAGAACTCTGTGAGACTCTGCTACGCTATAGCGCGAGGGGATTAATGCAATTTTTCGAATTCCTGCATGCAGTCAATCAATGCCTGTACGCTTTCTTTGGCAATAGCATTGTAGCAAGAAGCACGGAAACCACCTACTGAGCGGTGACCTTTGATACCTACCATACCACGCTCAGTAGCAAACTTCATGAAGTCGGCTTCCAAGGCAGCGTATTCGGGAGCCATTACGAAGCAGATGTTCATGCGTGAACGGTCTTCTTTAACGGCAGTACCTGTAAACATCTTGTTACGGTCAATTTCGGCATACAACATATCGGCTTTTTCTTTGGCGCGACGTTCCATTTCCTGTACACCGCCATTAGCCTTAATCCAACGCAGCGTAAGCATAGCCGAGTAGATAGGAAGTACAGGAGGTGTATTGAACATTGAACCGTTGTCAACGTGTGTACGGTAATCAAGCATAGACGGGATGTAACGGCTAACCTTGCCCAGCGCATCGTTTTTCACAATAACGAAGGTAACGCCGGCGGGAGCCAGATTCTTCTGTGCACCTCCATAAATACAGATGTATTTGGATACATCGATAGGACGTGAGAAGATATCGGACGACATATCGGCAATCATCGGAATGGGTGAGTCGAGGTCTTTCAACAACTCGGTACCGTAGATGGTATTGTTCGTTGTAATGTGGAAATAATCGGCATCGGCCGGAACTGTGTAATCCTTCGGGATGTATGTATAGTTGGCTTCGGCCGACGAAGCAACCTCTACCACTTCACCAAATGCTTTGGCTTCTTTCATTGCTTTCTTAGCCCATACGCCTGTATTAAGGTATGCAGCTTTCTTTTCGAGGAAGTTGAAAGGAATCATGCAGAATTCCAGACTGGCACCACCTCCCAGGAAGAGTACCGAATAGCCTTCGGGGATGTTAAGAAGTTCCTTGAACAGTGCTTCGGCTTCATCAACCACAGGTTGGAAGTCTTTAGCGCGGTGACTGATTTCGAGGATGGAAAGACCTGAACCGTTAAAGTCTAAAATGGCCTTCGCTGTGTCCTCAATAACTTCGCGCGGAAGAATGGAAGGTCCTGCATTGAAATTATGCTTTTTCATTTGAAGTGTGTTTTTTGTTATACAATTATGTTAGTTGTATTAAATGACACTGCGAAAGTACAACTTTATTTTTGAGCTACCAATCTTTCTTTATAAAATTACCACTTTATCTCGCATTTCTCTTACCATTTTGTTGGTTATAGAATGTTTGTCCGCCAATTTGTTAAGTACATTTATCAAAAGACACTAATCTGCTTCCTCAATGATAGTCTTCATTCCTTTGATTTTTTCGCCTTGAATAAGGCACATCAGCTGTTTAACGGCCGAGCGTCGAACGGCTACAAAGGCGTAATTATCTTTCACATCGATGCTTCCTACGTCTTCGCGACTCAGTTGTCCTTTCTTGTAGAAGAACCCGGCAATATCCATACGGCTCAGTTTGTCTTTTTTGCCTTTACCTATATAAATGGTTACCCATTTGGGTTTGGGCGGGCGCGAAGGTTGCTCGGGCAACAGGTACGCTTCGGTTTCGGCGGGGATGTATCCGGGCAGTTGTTCTTCGTCATGCAGGATGACGAACGAGGTCCCGGTGGCATCCCAGCGGGCGGTACGTCCGTTACGGTGGGTAAAGGCTTCTTCATTCACGGGCAGGTGGTAGTGGACGATGTGTTCCACTTCGGGAATATCGAGCCCGCGGGCAGCCAGGTCGGTAGATACCAATATATGACAGCTCCCGTTGCGGAATTTGTAGAGGGCGCGTTCGCGGTCGGGCTGTTCCATGCCTCCGTGGAAACGTTCGTTGTACAATCCTTTCTCGGTAAGCATACCCGCTACCCTATCCACAGCATCGCGGTGGTTGCAGAAAACAATACTCGAACCGTCACCCAGCGAACAGAGCAGGCGGTACAGAGTATCCACTTTATCTTTGGCGGGTGAGAGAACTTTCATCAATGTAAGGCGCGACTCCTCTCCTTCCGCACTGCCGGCAGCCAGGAAGTTGAGGGTAACGGTACGGTTCAGTCCGGTAAATTGGGGAATCTCTTCGGCTTCGGTAGCCGAGAGCAGGATGCGCTTTTTCAACGCGGGCAGTTGGGTAATAATCTCCGCCATCTCGTCGTGGAAACCAAACTCAAGCGATTTGTCGAACTCATCGATAATCAATGTATGAATGTTCCCGGTTGACAGGTTGCCCTTCGACAAGTGGTCGGTAATACGCCCGGGGGTACCAATAACCAAGGCGGGGGCTGCCTGGAGCAAAATCCGCTTCTCTTCGGCAATGGGGTGACCGCCGTAACACACGCAGCTCTTCCATGGGGTATTCATGGAGCGGAACACGCCGTCAATCTGCAAAGCCAACTCGCGCGAGGGCGCCAGGACAAGTACCTGCACCGATTCTGCCGCTTCGCGTTGTTGCAATACCCCAAGCAGGGGCAACAGGAAAGCCAGCGTTTTGCCCGATCCGGTGGGCGAAAGTAATACAACATCGTTGTCTTCTTGGGCAGCACGGAGGGCTGCCTGTTGCATGGCGTTCAAGGCATCAATCTTCAGATTGCGCAACGCCGCTTCCATTATTTCGTTCATTTTCTGCATGTGCCGCAAAGGTATGAAAAAACCGGCAATTGATATCACATCAACTGCCGGTATAAATATTTTGGAGAGTACCTTATGCACCGAAGTCGTCGAACATCAGGTTCTTTTCCGGAACGCCCAGGCTGTCGAGCATCTTCTCAACGGCCTTACTCATCGGTCCGGGACCGCACATGTAGTATTCAATATCTTCGGGAGCATCGTGCTTAACCAGATACTCGTTGTGAATTACATCGTGGATAAATCCTACGTAACCCGTCCAGTTATCCTCAGGCAACGGTGCGCTCAAGGCAATGTTAAACGAGAAGTTGGGGAACTGTTTTTCCAGTTCGCGGAAGTCTTCCTCGTAGAAGATTTCGCCTTTGGAACGGGCGCCGTACCAGTATGATATCTTACGGTCGGTTACCTTCAACGTTTTGAGCAAGTGCAACACATGAGCACGCAACGGAGCCATACCGGCACCACCACCAATGTACAACATTTCGTTCTTGGTAGTAAGGATGGGGTGGAAATCTCCGTAAGGTCCGCTCATTACCACCTTATCACCCGGTTTCAGGTTGAAGATGTACGAAGAAGCGATACCCGGGTTCACATTCATGAAACCTTTGGTTGCAGGATCGAACGGCGGAGTGGCAATACGCACGTTAAGCGTAATTACATCACCCTCAGCAGGATAGTTGGCCATAGAATAAGCACGGATGGTAGGTTCGGTGTTTACACACTTCAAGTCCCACATCTTGAACTTATCCCAATCGCCGTGGAATTGCTTCTCAATATCGAAGTCTTTGTAGCTGATATTGAATGCAGGGATATCGATCTGGCTGTAACTACCCGGTACAAAGTCCATGTGCTCGCCGGCAGGCAGCTTCACGGTAAACTCTTTGATGAAGGTAGCTACGTTGCGGTTAGAAACCACTTCGCACTCCCACTTCTTCACGCCCAGTACGGCTTCGTCCACCGCAATCTGCATGTCTTGCTTCACTTTTACCTGACAACCCAGACGCCAATGGTCGGCCTGTTCGCGACGGCTGAAATGTCCTGTTTCGGTAGGCAGAATCTCGCCACCTCCTTCAAGTACCTGACACTTGCACTGTCCGCATGAGCCTTTACCACCGCAAGCCGACGACAGGAAGATGTTGTTGGCCGACAGTGTACCCAGCAGCGTACCGCCGGTTTCGGTTTTCAATTCTTGTTTGCCATTCATCGTCACGGTTACTTCGCCCGACGGTGAAAGGTAGCTCTTGGCTACAAGCAATATAACGACGAGCAGCAGGATTACCCCGAGGAACACGCCAACGCTCGTTAGTATTAATTCAGTCATTGTTCTTTCGTATTTTACTTATTATAACTTCAATCCTGAGAAACACATAAAGGCCATTGCCATCAACCCTACGGTGATAAACGTGATACCCAATCCTTTCAACGGAGCGGGAACGTCAGAGTAAGCCATCTTTTCGCGGATGGCAGCCAGGCCTACAATGGCCAGCAGCCAACCCACACCCGAACCGAGGGCGTACGTAGTGGCCTCACCGATGTTGATAAACTGGCGTTGTTGCATAAACAGCGAACCACCCATGATGGCACAGTTTACGGCAATCAGCGGCAGGAAGATACCCAACGAAGCATACAGCGAGGGGCTATACCGTTCTACCACCATTTCTACCAACTGTACAATACCGGCAATTACGGCAATAAAGAGGATGAAGCTAAGGAAGCTAAGGTCCACACCGGGAACCAACGCATCAGCTTTCAATACATAATTTTCCAGCAAGTAGTTCACGGGCAGCGTTACCACCAATACAAAGGTAACGGCAATACCCAACCCCAAAGCTGTCTTCACATTTTTCGACACTGCCAGGTACGAGCACATACCCAGGAAGTAGGCGAATATCATATTGTCGACGAATATCGACTTTACAAATAGACTTAAATAATCGTTCATACTTTCTTAGTTGTTAAGGGTGTGCTATTACTTTTCCTGCAATTCTTTGCTGCGGGCGCGTTGTGCCCAGATAATACAAGCCAGAATGATGAGCGCCATCGGAGGCATCAGCATCAGTCCGTTGTTGATATAACCGGCTTCGTAAGCAGCCTGCGGAATTACCTGGAATCCGAACAGACAGCCTGAACCGAACAACTCGCGAACGAATCCTACGGCTACCAGGATACCTGCGTAACCCAATCCGTTACCAATACCGTCGAGGAACGACTCCCACGGACCATTAGCCATGGCAAAGGCTTCCAAACGACCCATCAGGATACAGTTGGTAATAATCAATCCTACGTATACAGAGAGCTGAACGCTTACGTCGTAAGCAAACGCTTTCAGGATTTCGCTCACAATGGTTACCAACGCGGCCACTACCACCAACTGAACGATGATACGGATACGGTTGGGAATGGTTTTGCGCAACAGCGAAATAATAACATTGGCAAAGGCAACAATCACTGTTACCGAAAGACCCATCACAATGGCCGGCTCCAACTTGGCCGTTACAGCCAATGCCGAACAGATACCAAGCACCTGTACGGTTACCGGGTTATCGAGGTTAAGTGGGTTTGAGAATACTTCTTTATTCTTTTTAGAAAACAATTGACTCATATCTTTCGCCCTCCTTATTTATTGGTTAAAAACTTATCGTACTGACCCAGGCAGTTCTTCAGCATGTGGTCAACAGCTACCGAGGTAATGGTACCTCCGGAAATGCCGTCCACGTAATCCTGACCTTCGGCCGATTTGCCCGGCTTCACTACGGCGATAGATACAAACTGACCGTCTTTCATGATGTGCTTGCCGTTGAACGGTTCCTGAAAACCGTTGGTAGCAATCTCGGCTCCCAAACCCGGAGTTTCGCCGGCGTGTGAGAAGTAAGTGCCATATACGGTATCCTTGTCTTCGTCCAAGCCAACGTATCCCCAAATGGGGCCCCACAGACCTTGTCCGTACACGGGTATCACGTATTTCACTTGTCCGTTTACATCACAAACGTACACCGGCAATTGGCGTTCGGCCAACGGCTTGGAGAGTTCTACCTTGCTATCCACGTTGAAACCACCGTTTTCGGCTACCGTTTCGCCCTGGGCATTGAGTATGACGTCTTGTTTTACATATTGAGTGTACAGTGCCTGAGCGTCCTGACCCTTGGTATCTACGTTCAGGGCACTGAGAATCTGTTTCATTTTGTCGAGCTCCACGTTCTTATCCTGCGTACTTTTCAGGGCAGACGAAACGAAGGCCAACGCACATGCTACGATAACAACCATTACCGAAGCATATATGATAGTATAAGAGTTACTATTGGTATTCATATCTTCTTTTCGGGGTTTAATTGTTAGACTTTACTGCACGTTTTTCGCGACGGCTGATGTTGCTTTGTACCACGTAGTAGTCAATCAGCGGAGCGAAGATGTTCATCAGCAGGATGGCAAGCATCATACCTTCGGGGTAACCGGGGTTGAGCACGCGAATCACGATGGCCATTACACCAATCAGGAATCCGTAGATGTACTTACCGGTTTCGGTACGTGCCGAGGTAACGGGGTCGGTAGCCATAAACACGGCACCAAAGCAAAAACCACCCAGCACCAGGTGCTCATACCAGGGCATGTGAGCCATAGCAGTATCGGGTCCGGCAGCATTGAATACAAAGCCCATGAAGGCACCACCTACGAATACCGACAGCATGGTTTTCCAACTGGCAACACCGGTTACCAGCAACAGGATGGCACCCAGCAGGATGGCAATCACACTGGTTTCGCCAATCGATCCGGGAATAAGACCGGTTACCATATCCCACGAGAAGGGAGGGAACCCATCGGGAGAAGTAGCGGTAGAAGCTACACCCAGCGAGGTGGCAGCCGTCAGTCCGTCAACCGATTTACCCAGTCCGAAGATACTGTCGCCCGATACCCAAACGGCATCACCCGACATCTTGGTGGGATAAGCAAAAAACAGGAAGGCACGGGTTACCAATGCCACATTGAATACATTCATACCTGTACCGCCAAATACTTCTTTGGCAAAGATTACAGCAAAGGCAGTTGCTACGGCAAGTATCCACAGCGGACAGTCCACCGGAACAATCATCGGGATAAGGATACCCGAAACGAGGAATCCTTCCTGAATCTCTTCCTTCTTCCACTGAGCCACCACGAACTCAATACCGAGACCCACTGCATACGAAACAATGAGTTTGGGCAGTACGGCCAAGAATCCGTAAATGAACATTTCCACGAAACCACCTTCGGCTCCGGTGTGGGTGAAGTGTTGGTAACCCACGTTGTACATACCGAACAACAGGGCGGGTACCAATGCCAGAACGACCATCGACATGATGCGTTTGCTGTCGATAGAGTCGTGAATATGCGTTCCCGATTTCGCGGTACGGTTGGGCACGAACAAGAATGTCTCGAAGCCGTCGAATACCGAGTGAAACGCGTGTAGTTTGCCGCCCTCTTCAAAGTTCGGCTTTATCTTATCGATATATTTTCTTAACGCTTTCATTTATTTCTTTCTATACATTATTAATATTACATCATTTCGGCACGCAAAGCATCCAGTCCGGCACGAACGGTGCGTTGCAACTCCATCTTCGAGGAGCACACAAACTCGCACAGGGCAAAGTCTTCGGGGGCTACCTCGTAAATGCCGAGGGCTTCCATGCGGTCGATATCGCCGGAGATGATTGCTTTAATCAGGTATTCGGGCATGATATCCATGGGGAATACAGGGTCGTATTCGTTCGACATAATCATGTGGCGCTCACCTCCCTTGATACGGGCGTCGAGGGTGTATTTCTTCTTACCCTGCAACCAGCTGAAGTATGAGCGGTTTACGCTGAACTGGTTGAAGCGCGGCATAATCCATCCGAATATTTCGTGGGTTTCTTCTCCTTCGGGAATAACGGTGAGTTGGCTATGGAAAGCTCCGAGGTAATCGTTGGCACCTACCTGCTTGCCGGTAAGTACGTTACCACTGATGTAACGAAGCGTTTTGTCTTTTGTAGTATGGCCTGCAAACACATCAGTAAGCAGGGCGCCCACTTTGAGTTTGAGGTAACCGGGGTTCAGCACTTCCGAGCCGGTAAGGGCTACGGTGCGGGTAAGGTCTACACGACCGGTATTGAACAGGCGACCAATAAAAAGTACGGCCTGTGCATCGATGGTCCAAACCGTTTCGCCCTTGTTAACCGGGGCCACCTGGTTAATTTGCACACCTACGTTACCGGCAGGGTGCGGACCGTCAAAAGCGGTAATCTCTACGTTACGGGCCCCGGTGAGTGCAGGCGATTGTTGCTTCACACTGATACCCAGGTACGTCTTGGCAATCTTGGCAAGCACGTCCAACCCGGTTTGGAAGTTGGCTTCCTCACCTTTCAGTACGAATTCAAAATCGGGGGCTAAAGGGGCAGAGTCGAATGCCGAAACAAAGATGGCACGGGGTGCTACGGTAGGGTCGGCAATAACGTCGTACGGACGTTGCTTGATGTAGGCAAACATACCGGCTTTCGTCAGCAAACTAATTGCTTCCTGAGCCGAAAGGCGTGAATCGGGTTTACCAAACTCTTCGTAGTCTTGCTCGGTTGCTGCTTCTACAACAATTTTCAATACTTTGCGTCGGGCACCACGCTCCACGCTCGTCACTACGCCGCTCACGGGCGACACAAACTGTACTTCGGGATGATTCTTGTCGATAAACAAGGGTCCTCCGGCCATCACATACTCCTGCTCTTTAACTACCACTTTGGGTGTTACTCCGGGAAAATCATCGGGAACCAAAGCGTAAAACTTCGGCGCCAATGTTTTAGAAATGTACTCTTTCTTTGGTTCTCCCTTCAGGTTGATGTCAAGGCCTTTACGTAACTTGATTACATTTGCCATGCTATACTAAATAATGGTTTCAATAATTTGAGCGCAAAAGTAATAAATTTTAGCGTGAATAAATATGTTTTTAGAGAAGTAATTGGAGATTTTTTTCTCTAATTCGATTGTTTGCGCACACAACGATAAACTCATTGCGATTTTGTTTTTGAGTTTTAAAGTAACAGCGGATGGCATTACGCGCGCGTTACAGGAAATGTTTCCGGGGGTTCAACCCTTCAAGGAACGTAACCGGGTTGTGTTCAGGAAGTTATAATGAAGGTTTAGGGCTTCATAGGGGATTCATAAGGGGTTCATGCCGTATACGTTGTGTTTTGCGGGGTACCTCATAACACTTGTAAAACATTGTATTACAAATATTTTGCTATTCCACAGCCGTGGAACAGCTATTCCATATCTGTGGAATGGCCGTTCCACGGCTGTGGAATAGCAAAAAGCACAGTGGGATGAATCAAGTATACGGCAGGGTATCTGGTGGAAATTAAAAAAGACATAAGTGTTTGGTCCGGCTATTAGTTGTTGATACACAGCGAGTTGCAATGAAGAGCGCAGAATAGCAGACGAAGGGGAATAACTTCAGCGGAAACGCCGATAAACAAAGGTATTTAGAGCACAGGAAGGGGATGAAGAGTAAAATAAAAGCCCATATAGAAAGCCTATAAACATGGCAAAGACGCTGTGTCTTTAGCTGATAAATAAAACACAGCGTCTTTTTTAAAGGAAGGTATCCTCCTACTCCTCAGGCGCAAACATAGGATCCCAAGCCGGCAGACGGATAGGCTGCTGCTTCAGGACATCAAGCACCTTGGAGGTAGCATACTTCTTCTCAACTACCAGGCGGAACATGTACTCATTAAACCACTCATCGGTCATAATGAGACAACCCTGATAGCCGTTCGTGGCTCCCCAACTGTTCTCCACCATCCACTTCTGCACCTTGCCGGCCTTGTCGAGATCCACCGCCATGAGCGTCATGGCATGACTGGAACCACTGGCAAAAGTCTGTATACGTTGCTTCTTATTCATGCCGAAGGTGGTACCCATCAGGGCATCGTAGTCGTAGTTCTTGAGGTCTAACAAACCGCGTTCGGAATCGAGAAACTTACCCACATCGCACGAGAAGTACATCATGGTACTGTCTTTCAGCGAAGCGATGGCCATTTCCTTGATTTCGTTGGTAGGCAGATTCACGTACAACCAGTTGTGACCATCGTAACGGTGGCGGTCGTAGTCAATCTCATAACATTTATAGTACGGGCGACTGGGGTCGTTCATCAGCATCACGTAGTTGGTAAGCAGGTCACGGTCGCCATACTTCTGCAAGAACGTCATCGGGGTGTAATGCTCCGTTTCCACGGGATTACCCTTGGCATCGGTGCGCGTCCAATCGAACTCCGTAGGAGGCATGCCCAGGTTGAGTACCAACATGCGGTAAATGACACTAAGCATCTCGGTTTTCTTCTGCTCCAGGGCAGCGGGTTTAGTGCCCGAGGCAGCCAGGTCGCGTAGTTGCAAACCCTGTTCACGCAATTTCAGGATGAGTAATCCGGCCATGCGGGAAGTATTCTCACTGCTATTGGTTTCGGGCATAACACCCTTGGGAACCACTCCGTATTTCCCTACAATATCTACCACACCGGTAAAGGTACCCCCATCGCTCAGCGGATTGCGGAAGAGCCACTCCACCATCTTATCGTCCATGGGACGGGTGCTGGTATCCAACACGCCTTGCAGGAAGAGATTTGCCTTCTCCAACTGGTCGTAAAAGAACGGATAATTCTGCGAGAACTCGAAGGCTCCCATGCCGAATTTGGCAATGGTCTTGGCACGCATCACATTGAGCCCGGTAAAGAGCCAGCAGCGCCCCGACGATTTCTGGTTGGTAATACCTTTCGAGTTTACCCGAACCGAGAAGTACGTATCCATATCCGTCATGTTATCCCGGTTCTGCGCCAGCTTGCGGATATCCGTACCTGTCACCGCATTGCGCAAAGCCCGGTCGGTAGGTGTTTGTTGATAACTCTTACTTATCTCGCGAAGCATCTCTTCGCTGATGCCTCCTTTACCCTGTTGTGCCGCAACCGAAAAAAGTGCTATACACAAAACAAATGTTACAATGAAACGTTTATTCATAATACTAAATAATTGATTAAAAAGTTCAATAAAAGACGATGGGCATTGTTCAACAAAATGAACGAAAGCCATCTTCTACACCTTCGGCAAAGATAACAATCCTTTTAGATTTTTTGTATATTTGTCGAATATTATTAACCACAACCCGATGAAGATTATGAAACAAACCGTCATTATACTGATAAGCACCATCCTGAGTATCAATTCCATACACGCCCAGGAAGGCGCCACCTTCTACCTCAAAGACAACACCCTGACGGCCGATACCGCCATACGCATCGAGGTTACACAAGATGCCACAACTACCGACAGCCTCAAAAAGGCGAAAAAGGCACAACGTAACTTCCACTACAACATCCTGGGCGGACCCAGTTACACACCCGACTTTGGCGTGCTCCTGGGAGGTAGCGCCCTGATGACGTTCCGCATGGTTCCCGCAGATACCCTGCTCAAGCGCTCGGTTATCCCCGTTAACATTGCCTTGCTGTTCGAGGGCGGACTGAATGTATTCTCCAAACCGCAACTGTTCTTCAAGGACGACCGCTTCCGTATCTTCGGCGTGTACAGTTACAAGAATGCCGAAGATAACTTTTACGGCGTGGGGTACAGCACCAACCGCGATTACGTGCGTAGCGACTCCACCAGCCAGTACCGGTACAGCGGAGCACAGTTTAACCCGTGGTTTCTGATCAAACTGGGACGCAGCAACTTCTTTGCCGGTCCGCAAATCGACCTGAGTTACGACAAGATGTACGACCCCTCTAAATACCTCACTACCCAACCCGATTACGTAGCCGCCGGCGGCACCGGCGAGGGCTATAAGGCTTTCAGTTCCGGACTTGGTTTCTTATTAACATATGATACGCGCGACGTGCCCTCCAATGCTTACCGGGGCATGTACCTCGATTTCCGCGGATTGGCGTACGAGAAGTTCTTCGGGAGCCAGCACGAGTTTTACCGCCTGGAGCTCGACTACCGTCAATATAAATCGGTGGGCAAGCGCAAAGTAATTGCCTGGACGGCGCAGAGCAAAAACGTATTTGGCGACGTGCCACTGAACAAATACGTGCTCTCCGGCACCCCGTTCGACCTGCGCGGGTATTACATGGGGCAATACCGCGATAAAACTTCACATCTGCTCATGGCTGAATACCGCCAAATGATTAACACCACAGGCGATACCTGGATAAAAAAAATGATAAACCGCCTCGGATTTGCCGCCTGGGCAGGCTGCGGATTCATGGGTCCCACCCCCGTTGACATTGAAGGCGTATTACCCAATTATGGCATCGGTTTACGCATTGAAATTCAACCCAGAATGAATGTTCGCCTGGATTTGGGCCGAAATACTATCAACAAACAAAACTTGTTCTATCTGAACATGACCGAAGCCTTTTGAGATAAAAACAGCAAGAATAAGTACCAATTACCACCTATTTCAGGGCATTCTACAAAATAATCGGACAAAAGTTGCATATACTTGAAATTAATGGCTATATTTGCATACAAATAATACAAGTATTTGCTCAGGATTTGCAATTAATTAGTTGACGATTATGAAGTATTTCAATAAACTACTGTTTTTGACCTTTCTTTTCGCGGGTTCTTTTTCGGGTGTGCACGCCCAGGAAGTGAGTGATTTTTCGACTTTAACTCCGGAAGAGTACAAGCAAATAACCTTACCCTCATTGGACGTTTTGTTTGAGAATGCCAAATCGGCTCCTATCTACAAATCTGCTCAAGTTGCTGAGGAAATCGAACGCAAACTATTAGCAAAAGAGAAACGTGCGTTTCTTGGTTTCTTCAGCATTCGGGGCAGTTATCAATATGGTATGTTAGGTACCGATTACACCTTTACCGATGTATATACCCCTCCCACCAACAGATATTCTACCAGTGCACAAAATAGCTATGCTGTTGGTGGAGCAATCAACATCCCCTTAGATAATTTATTCGACTTAAGATCGCGCATTAAACGCCAAAAGCTAATGGTAAAAAGTGCCGAACTGGAGAAAGAAATAAAATTCGAAGAGCAAAAACGCGAGATCATTCAGATGTATTCCATGGCTTTAGCTCAGTTGGGAATCTTAAAACTACGCGCAGAGGGCTTAGAATTAGCAAGTTTACAATATGAAATAGCCGAGAAAGACTTTTCCTTCGGAGCCATTGACAGTAGTACACTTTCTGTTGAAAAATCCCGTCACTCTACGGCTAAAGAAGCATATGAAACAAGTAAATTTGAGCTTACCAAGAGCCTGATGATTCTTGAAGTTATTACCCGCACCTCTATTCTTAAAAGATAAACAATACATATATGGAATACATTCTTTATATCAGTCGTTTCTTGTACCGGATTCGTTGGTGGTTAATTTTAGGTACTGTCACCATTACTTTACTGGCTTATTGGTTAACAAGAAATCTGCCTAGAAGCTACAATGTAGAAGCCACCATTTACACCGGCGTAGTATCCGGATACTCTATTGAGCAAACCAGCAATCATGTCGATTGGGCATCTACTCAAAATGCCATTGATAACTTACTCAACATTATGCGTAGTGAGAGTACCCTGCAACGGGTATCCATCCGTTTGTGGGCTCGCAATATGATTCATGGCAACCTTGAAAGTGACAACGAATACATTAAGGCAAGTAACTACCGTTGGATATACAATCACGTAAAGAACAGTCCGCGAGGCAAGGAGATATTGGCGCTGATTGACAAGAGTAGCGAAGACAAAACAGTAGAGAATCTCAATGGTTTTATGCGCCCAACCAAGGATAATTACATCTACGGGCTTTTTTATTGGACCCATCCGCATTACAGTTACAGAGCCCTTAAGAATATTCATGTTTTACGCAAAGATGCCAGTGACTTACTCAATGTAAGCTATGGCTCAGACGATCCCGGAATTGCATACAACACCATCCAGATATTGATGGATGAGTTTGTTAACGAATACCGCTCCATACGTTACGGTGAAACCGATAAAGTAATTGAATATTTCAAAAGCGAATTGGCCCGTATTGGCAAAGAGTTGAATGCCGAAGAAGACGATTTAACCGACTACAACATAGAAAAGCGTATTATCAATTATTATGATGAAACCAAAGAAATTGCGGCTATCAATAAGGAATTTGAATTACGTGAGCAAAATGTACTTTTAGCATACAACAGTGCCAAAGTTATGCTGCAGGAAATTGAGAAGCAAATGGACGAAAACGCCAAACAACTTCGTAACAACCTTCAGTTCATTAACAAGCTCAAAGAAGCCCAAATACTGACCGCTAAAATCTCAGAGTTGGAAACTATTTCCTCAGATAAAGTTGACCAACAAACGATACAGAAAGAGAAAGAAAACCTGGCAAGGGTCAGAGCCGAACTTTCTAAAATATCCGACATATACATTACAGGCAAATACACCAAGGAAGGGGTAAACAGAACCACAATTATTGAGCAATGGCTAGACTTAACCCTGCAATACGAGAAAGCTCAATCTGACTTAAATGTGGTGGCCCAAAGCCGCTTGGAGTTAGACGATAAATACCGCTTCTATGCCCCGGTAGGTTCTACCATCAAGCGCAAAGAACGTAACATTAACTTCGTGGAACAAAGTTACCTGTCGGTACAAAAAAGTTATCACGATGCATTGATGCGCCGTAAGAACCTGGAAATGACATCGGCTACTATCAAGGTGCTTAACCCGCCGTCATTCCCAATCAGCCCACTGCCTACCAACCGCAGGAACATTGTCATGGCTGCCTGTATCGGGAGCTTCCTGTTTATACTTGGATTCTTCCTGTTGGTTGAATTGCTCGACCGTACCTTGCGTGATTCCATCCGCGCACGCCGCCTCACCGGATTAAAGATGTTAGGTGCCTTCCCGGCTCCTTCCAGCTTTAAGTTCCGCCAGTATCAACAAGAATGTGAAGAGATAGCTACCCGGAATCTCAGTAGCAGCGTCTTGCGTTACTTCACTGAACGCAAGTCGCCGGATGTGCCCTACATCGTTAACTTCGTGAGTTCCGAATC
>JAVBVL010000118.1:0-42278 GCA_031554285.1 Bacteroides sp. | reverse complement strand
CGAGGGGCTTAACCCGCTGGATATTGTTAAGTTTACCTCGGCTTATGCGACACTGATTCGCCGCACCTGCAAGGTGAAGAGTAATAAAATAGTAGTGGGTCGTGATGCCCGTATCTCCGGTGAGATGGTAAACAACGTGGTAGTTGGTACCCTCATGGGTATGGGTTGGGATGTGGTCGACATCGACCTGGCTTCTACACCGACTACCGAATTGGCAGTTACCATGGAAGGCGCCAGTGGTGGTATCATCCTCACAGCTTCGCACAACCCCAAACAATGGAATGCGTTGAAGTTGCTTAACGAAAAGGGCGAGTTCCTCAACGCCGCCGAAGGAGAAGAAGTGCTTCGTATTGCTGAGGCCGAAGAGTTTGACTTTGCCGAAGTGGATAACTTGGGCTCGTACCGCAAGGATGTAACGTACAATCAAAAACATATTGACAGTGTATTGGAGCTGAAATTGGTAGATGTGGAAGCTATCCGCAAAGCCGATTTTACGGTAGCCATTGACTGTGTAAACTCTGTAGGAGGTATTATCCTGCCGCAATTGCTCGAGCGTTTGGGGGTAAAGCGTGTAGAGAAACTCTACTGTGAACCTACCGGACATTTTGCACATAACCCCGAACCGTTGGAAAAAAACCTGGGCGACATTATGAACCTGATGAAGCAAGGAAAAGCCGATGTTGCCTTCGTGGTAGACCCGGACGTTGACCGCCTTGCTATGATTTGCGAAAACGGTGAGATGTACGGCGAAGAATATACCCTGGTAACGGTGGCCGATTATGTGTTGAAGCATACTCCGGGCAATACGGTATCCAACCTGAGTTCTACCCGCGCTTTACGTGATGTAACCCGTAAGTACGGTATGCAGTACAATGCTGCCGCAGTAGGCGAGGTAAATGTGGTTACTAAGATGAAAGATACGAATGCAGTGATTGGCGGCGAAGGCAACGGTGGGGTAATCTATCCGGAAAGCCATTACGGTCGCGATGCGTTGGTAGGTATCGCCCTCTTCCTGAGCCACCTGGCACACGAAGGAAAGAAAGTAAGCGAGCTGCGTGCTACCTATCCCCCGTATTTCATTGCCAAGAACCGCGTAGACCTTACTCCAGAAATAGATGTAGATGCTATCCTGGCTAAAGTAAAGGAAATCTATAAGAACGAAGAGGTGAATGACATTGACGGTGTAAAGATTGACTTTGCCGATAAATGGGTACACTTGCGCAAGAGTAATACCGAACCGATTATCCGTGTGTACAGCGAGGCCGCCACAATGGAAGCTGCCGATGAAATCGGTCAGAAGATTATGGATGTAATCAACGAGTTGGCGAAGTAAAATTCGCTGCTGATAAATAAACTGAACGGGGCAGAATCTTTCGAAGGTTCTGCCCCGTTTGTTTTCATGTTGTCCATGCGTGCAAACAAACAGGAATGTGTACAATAATCTATGGCTGCGCGTGTGTTACTTTCTTATTTTTGTGGCAGATAAATAAACAGCATGAAAAAGAAAGCTCTCTCCTTGTATGCCCTTACTCTGGGCATCGCTTTTACCTGTATGCCGATGGCACAGGCACAAACTAATGTAACGGCTCCGATGCAGGATGTCAACAATGTGGTTGATAATACACTGGACAGCCTGAATAAAGCACGCACGGTACGTCCGGCCGCCGGCTCCAGTCGTAAGGGCAACAATCCCGTTTTGTTTTTAGTAGGTAACTCGACCATGCGCACCGGAACGTTGGGCAATGGCAATAACGGTCAGTGGGGATGGGGATACTATGCCGGCGACTTCTTCGATACGGATAAAATTACCGTTGAGAATCATGCATTAGGTGGAACCAGCAGTCGTACCTTCTACAAACAACTGTGGCCCGATGTACTGAAAGGTGTTCAATCGGGCGACTGGGTAATTATTGAGTTAGGACATAACGATAATGGACCGTATGACAGCGGGCGTGCCCGCGCCTCCATTCCGGGAATTAGTAAAGATAGCCTGCCTGTAACCATTCAGGAAACCGGTGTGCAGGAAACCGTATATAGTTATGGCGAATACATGCGCCGCTTTGTGCAAGAGGTAAAAAGCAAAGGAGCACATCCCATTCTCTTCTCACTCACTCCCCGCAATGCCTGGAACGATAAGGATAGCACCATTGTAACCCGTGTTAATGAAACATTTGGGCTCTGGGCAAAGCAGATTGCCGCCGAGCAACAGGTTCCCTTTATCGACCTGAACGATATTACGGCGCGCAAGTTTGAAACCTTTGGCAAGGAGAAAGTAAAATACATGTTCTACATCGACCGCATCCATACCAGCGCATTCGGTGCCAAAGTAAATGCCGAATCGGCGGTAGAGGGTATTCGTGGTTATAAAGGTCTGGAGCTGGCTAACTACCTGAAACCGGAAGAACCCGATACCATTACTCATTCCACGCGAAAAGATGGCTGTCCTGTAGTATTCACCATTGGCGACAGTACAGTGAAGAACAAGGATAACAGTGAAGATAGCATGTGGGGGTGGGGAAGCGTTATAGCCGAACAATTTGACCCCAATAAGATAACGGTTGACAACTGTGCCATGGCGGGGCGCAGTGCCCGTACCTTCCTGGACGAAGGTCGTTGGGACAGGGTGTATAAAGCCCTCCGCCCGGGCGACTTTGTACTCATCCAGTTTGGTCACAACGATGGTGGCGATATTAATGTGGGCAAGGCTCGCGGAGAACTTCACGGTGCAGGCGATGAGAGCAAGGTATTCCTGATGGAAGCCACCGGTAAGTATCAGGTGGTATACACTTTTGGTTGGTACCTGCGCAAATTCATCTTGGATGCTCAGGAGAAAGGAGCCATTCCCATTGTATTAAGCCATACACCCCGCAACCGTTGGCATGACGGGCAAGTAGAGCGTAACACCGATTCCTACGGGCTTTGGACGCGTGAAGCCGCCGAGACCACAGGCGCTTATTTCATTGACTTGAACAAACTCTCGGCTGATAAGCTTCAGACGATGGGTCCCGAACAGTCGGCAGCTTACTTCCATACCGACCATACCCATGCCTCACTTAAAGGTGCCCGCCTCAATGCCGGAAGCATTGCCGAAGGATTGAAAGCTTCGGATTGCCCGTTGAAGCAGTATCTGAAGTAAATATGATGGATTTATTGAAAGTGTAATCTGGTTGATACACGTTTTTTAGTATATATGTGTACATTTGCTGTAAAAAAGGAAGATTATGGATAACTTAAAAATCATTGCAACAGTTGTTGCTAAAACCGAGAGTAAAGAAGAAATTTTGCAGTCGTTGAAAAAAGTAACCGATGCTACCCGCACGGAAGAAGGTAATATCTCATACACCCTGCATGCCGATGTAAACAACCCGTTGAAGTTTACCATCTTCGAAGTATGGAAATCGCAAGCGGCTATTGATATTCATAATGAAACGCCGCACTTCCTTGCCTTTAAGGATAGTTTGGACGGAAAGATTGAAAGCCTCACCATTGATGTGATTAGCGAAATATATTAAAAAGCAGATACAAAAAAGCCAACTGACCCATTACGGATTAGTTGGTTTTTTCTTCAAAAAAACTTGGCGCAATTAGTTGTGCACCAGCGTACCGATGCCCTCGCCGTTAATCACCTTTTTCAGGTTGCCTACCGTATCCATATCGAACACTACGATGGGCAGGTTATTTTCTTTACACATGCAAGTGGCGGTAAGGTCCATCACCTTTAATCCGCGCTTCAATACCTCGTCGTACGTAATATCGTCAAACTTGGTAGCTGTGGGGTCTTTCTCCGGGTCGGCGGTATAGATACCGTCAACGCGGGTACCTTTCAGCATTACGTCGGCTTCAATCTCGATACCGCGCAGGGACGAACCCGTGTCGGTGGTAAAGAAAGGGTTACCCGTACCTGCCGACATGATAACCACTTCGCCGTTCTCCATGCATTCAATGGCTTTCCACTTGCTGTAAAATTCACCGATGGGTTCCATGCGGATGGCGGTAAGTACACGGGCTTTCACACCGGTTGCCACCAGGGCCGAGCTTAATGCCAGGCTGTTGATAACAGTTGCCAGCATACCCATCTGGTCGCCCTTTACACGGTCGAAACCTTTGTTGGCCCCGCTCAGTCCGCGGAAGATATTTCCCCCGCCAATCACGATGCCTATTTGTACGCCTTGCGCGTGTATTTCCTTGATTTGTTCTGCATACTCGGCCAGGCGCTTTTCGTCGATGCCGTATTGTTTCTCGCCCATAAGGCTTTCGCCGCTGAGTTTGAGTAAGATTCGTTTAAATGTAGCCATATTGATGATACTGTTAGAATTTTTTGCAAAGATACACGATTGTTTGGCATCACCCAAAGAATGTGTTAATAACCTCTTCGGTTTGTGTAATCACCGGGCACGGGAACCAGGCACGGAAGGTACTTCCTTTTCCGAGGGTGGATTCGACCTCGATTTTCCCGTTTTGTGCATCCATAATGGCTTTGCAGATGGGGAGTCCCAGTCCGGTGCCCTGGATAAAACTGTCCTGCTTCTCGAACCGGTCGAAAATACGGGGCAGAAAATCTTCGGCTATACCCGCGCCCGTATCGGTTACCGATATCCAAAGTCCGTTATTTTCATAATGGTAACTCAGGGTGATACTTCCCTCGGATGTAAATTTAACCGCATTGGTGAGGAAGTTGGTCGCAATCTGCACCAACCGTCCACGGTCAAGTGTAACATGACAGTTCTTTTCCTGGGGGTGCAGCAGGTTGATGGTTACGGCACTACGGAGGCGGTACTCTTGCATGGTAACCAGTTCATTGAGCGCATCGCCCACTGAGAATGTAGAAGGAGAGAAATTCATCTCGCCTGCTTCAATGCGCGACAGGTCGAGAATATCGTTGATGAGTTGCAGTAATAAATCGTTGTTAGAACTGATGATGTTGACGTACTCTTGTTTTTCTGCTTCGTTGGTGGTAGAGAGAAGCAGGTTCGAGAAGCCTACAATGGCATTCAGCGGGGTGCGTATTTCGTGGCTCATGTTAGCCAGGAAAGCCATCTTGAGATGATCGGACTCTTCGGCCTTTTCTTTTGCTTTCTCCAACGCCTGTATCATCTTTTTGCGTTCGGTACAATTATCGGCGCGTATTACTACGCCTTCTACTTCACCTTGAGGAGATAAAATGGGTGTGGCAAATATTTCCAGCGTTTCGCCATTCTCCAGATTGAACTCTATTTGTTCTACACGGTGCGAGGTCATGGCGCGTTGCAATACGCAGTTTTCACACGGTTGGGTCCGGTTGTAAGCGCTCTTGTAGCACAGTTGTCCCTTGTGGTAGGTTTCGTATTGGTATTGGGGCAGGCTGCTGAAGTTTTCCCATTGCACAATATAGTCGGCACTGATGTAGGCCAGGCCGGAGTTGGCATTATTGATAATGAGTTGTCCTTGCGCGTATGCTTTTTCCAATTGGTCTTCCAAGTAGAGCTTTTGCCCCACATCCGACCGTACTGTTATAATGAGATTGCGGTTAATGCCTTTTATCAGCCCTTTGTGTACAATGGTTTCATGGCGTATCCCGTCACGCGTGGTAATGGTTTCCCGTTGTTGATATGCTTTTCCTGTGCGGAACACTTCCTCGTCAATATGATGTAGCTTCCTGGCAGTCTCATCGTCTACCACATATTCAATGGTTTCGTTGATGGCATTTACTCCAAACATATTGGTGCTGGCCTCGTTCCAGTAAACAAATTTGTACTCTTCTTCGACCTCTTTGATATGAATGGGAACGGGAATTTGATCAAGGATGAAGCTAAGATAGCTTTTGAGCTCTTGTCCCGTCTGTTCGGGAACAGGCTTTGTTTCCATATCAGCAGGAACGACAGAACCTGTTGTCCGAAGTTTTCTCAGCTCGGCTCTACACTTGAGGATGTACCAAAGTGCAAGAAGAAGTGCAAAAATAAGTATCCCAGTGACGATTTTGATGTGCATATTGTGTCGTTTTTTGCAAAAATACGATTATTAGTAAAAAACAGAAGATACAAAGTGTTAAAAAAGAATATGCACACAAAAAGTGGGAGAAACACGGCGTTCACCATACGAATGCCCGCGTTTCTCCCACTGCGTTGTATCAACCGGTTCTTATTTCTTGTCGAACGTCTTGATAACCTGGCTCAGGGTAACGAAGAATGTATTGCCCTCAAAACGATTTTTGGCGCTGAACTCACCCAACCAACGGAACGAAAGAGAGGTACGGCTCTTGGTCCAGTAAGCGTTGCCTTCCAGTCCGGCGGCATAAATATGATCTTTGGGCTCGTTGTAGCTGGTGGCGTTGTACGTAATATCATCGTCGGTTACCTTCCATTGCATGTAATAAATGGCGCCTACGTTGAACACAAAGGCCGATTTGGGAAGCTTGGTGATAAACCGCTTGCTCACTCCGCCTTCGAGGGTAAGTATATTGCCTACCCGGTCGTCGGTACCCCGTTTCTTACTATGGAGTTCGTAATACGCAACTGTAGAGAGGGTGAACGATTTGGCTTTGTCAAAATAATACGTCCCGCCTGCCGAGAATTCATGTCCCCACATACCCAGTCCGGTATTGTCACTGGCTCCCAGGGTGTACTTGCCTGCAGGCATGTAGAGGCCGTATCCTGCCACAAAGTCGGCTTTCTTGGTATGCCAACCCAGTTGGATGGGTTGCAGGTAAATATCGGTAAGTGCAATGTTGCTGTTCTCGTTTACATTGCTGCCGTCGATACGGTTCTTGGCAAAAGGAATCAGCACGGTGGCGCCGTAATTGGCATTGAGTATTTTCCACGGCGTAACAACGCTGGCGCCCACACCGGTAAGGAAGGTTGTCAGGCTGGGACTGGAGCTAAGCGAGCTTCCGTCGGGTTTAATAAAATTATCGGAAGTGTACCAATACATCGGTAAGGCTACAACAACCGACGGAGCAGGTTGTGTACCGGCATTCAAGCCATTGTCGCCAAGCAGGTGCACGCCTTTTAGCTGGGCATAGCCCGGAGCGGCGACTACCGATAACAACAGGGCTATTAAAACTGCAGAGTTTAAATACAATTTTTTCATGTGGTTTGGGTTTAGTATATACTGTTTTGTTAAACGATTTTGTTGATGAACAAAAGTCGGCAGGCAAATGTTTGGAACCGTGACATAAAAAGGATTGTATGATTTAAGATTATTTATCCTTGCAGATGTGCCATATTTTTCTATCTTTGTGGGACAAAGCCTCTTAACGTATAAATTATGAAATGCAAGTTGTTATTGATTTGGGTGTGTAGCCTGTTCCCGTTTGCTCTGGGTGCGCAAACGGTAGACGAGGTGTTGCGCAATGTGACGACTTCCCTGTCAACAGGACAGACGGCACAGGCGGTTACTTCCTTCAAGCAAGCCATCGGCTTGAATGCCGATAAGGCAGAAATGTATTACTGGACGCAGGTAGATAAGAACAGTGACGAGTGCCCGTTGCTGGCGCAGGAGTTGGCGGTGTTTTACAAAAAAGACCGGAGCTATGACAAGGCCTTCCTTTTTTACAAAGAACTGTTGCAACAAAGTCCCAACAACGTGAACTACCTGTTAGGATATGCCGATACGGAACTGTGTCGGGGTAAAGAAGACGATGCTTTGCGTACCTACGAAAAGATATTGAAACAGGATGCCAACAACCTTACCGCCAATATTTTTGTGGGCAACTACTATTACCTCAAGGCCGAACAGGAGAAGAAACAACTGGAGCAAGATTATAAACGCATACAAGCTCCCACGCGGATGCAATCGGCCCGCTACAAGGATAATCTCAAGACATTGCTTGCCAACGACTACCAAAAAGCCAAAGGATACCTGCTCATTGTGGTGCAGCAATTTCCATCGACCGAGGCAGGGAAGACGTTAGATAAGATACGGCTAATGGAAAAGGAGATGAACCGGTAAGGCGGTTCATCTCCTTTTTTAATGGCTAAAAACGCCGCCATCTTTGGAGTAAAAGATGGCGGCGTTTTTCGTAAAGATGGAAGTGTTTCTCCGTAAAGATGGAAGTGTTTTTTATCAGCTAATCCGCGCGTTTCAGGCTCTTATATCTATATATTATCGGCTAATATCTGTGTTTCAGGCTCTAATAAATGATTATCAGGCCGTGAAAAATATTTATTAGCCGATAATATTGGGGCTTAAAAACAATTCTTATTTCTTATAGAAGATAGGCGGACGTTCTGACGAGCCGCTGCTCTTGGTTCGTGCATTCTTTGGTCCCGGAGTGATTGGACTGTTGGCAAGTACGTGCCGGATACGGGTGCGTTGGTCGGGAGTAAACTGGTCTGAGGCGCAGAACGCATAGTCCATCACATTTCGGGCAAGGAACTCCCCGTCCGAACAGTCTTTCTTGGTGGCAAGCTCTACCAATTTACGATCCTTCTGCGGAACCCTTGACAAGTAATCGTCTACCCAGGCATTGTATTCTACGGAGTTGTATGTGGGAGTGTCCGGGCAATAATCAGTATCGCCACAAAAATCCAACTCGCCATCATCGCCTTCAGAGAAAGCATGGTGTAATCCCAGGTAATGGCCCAATTCATGTGCCAGCGTTACATTGACATCGGTGGTATAGTACGTAGTGCTGGTGCTCTCTACATAAATGTATGTATTGTTGAGGGATACACAGTGCGGATAATCGGGAAGGTTGTTGAACAGATAGTCGGTTGCGTACAAACCTTCCAACGGGTTAGAGGTGGGTGTATAAGGCAAGTGCGATATTCCTAGAATTGTATTCTTGGTAAATGTGTACACAAATACGTTGATGTACTGGTTGGGGTCCCATAGCAACGGTTGGTATATCGAGTTTCTTGTTCCCATGAATGTTTCACAATCAATGGTAGTGTTGGAATATTCAAGACGCTCCACACCCGGTTCGCTCAGAATCTCTCCTTGTGGGGTGCGTGTTGCCAGTGTAAATTCCAAATTCATATCGGGGTTGGGTACACTGCCTGTCCGTTCCCAGTATAGCTTGTTAACATTGGTCAGGATGGTACTTAACCGCCCGTTGTCAATGTACTGTAGGTTGTCGGCCTTATCAGTGTATAGCATATGGAATATGACCGGTAACTTGAAATGATAAGTGGCAGGGTCAATGTTGGCGGTTTGCGTAACTTCCAGGCTTCGGGTGATGCCGGTCGAGGTTAACGTAACAACGGCCGTACGGTCGTTGTTGCCAGTGTTGGCTTGCAGGGCGAGCTTGATGCTTCCCTTGCTGCTTCCCTGGGTAAGGTTAGGCGTACACCAGGATGCATCGCTGCTCACCTTCCAGTCTATATTTGCGGTAACGTCTACCTGAAGCGTGGTTGCCTGCTGGCCGGTAACGAATAAGGATTGCGATAAGTTGAGCACCTTATGCATGCCTTGCGTAATGGTAACGGTACGGCTAACCGAACCGGCGGTAACAGCCACAATGGCTTGGCGTTCATTAGAGGGGTTGGCGGATATGGTTAAAGTAATCTGCCCGTTCTGTGTTCCTTTGTCGGCACTTACCGTACACCAGGCAGCGTTGCTGGCTACTACCCAATCGGCATTGGAGGTAATATTAAAAGTAAGTGTGGTGGCTTGTTCTTCGACTTCGAATTTTTCGGAAGAGAGTTGTAATAAGGTGTTGTCGGAGTCTTTACAGCCCATGAACACGCATAATAACATCAGGAAGGGGAGGATTCTACATTTCATATTGGAGGTTTTTTTAGTAAAACGTCCAAAAATACTATTTTTTCTTACAACAGGATGTTAAATGAGTAAATATTCAACTTCTTTGAAGGCATATTTCCGTTCTACCCCCTGTCTGTCTCGCAAAACGAGCAACCCTGAGGAGTGTACATGCACGATTTCTGCTTCGAATACTCCTCCGGCATCCCGGTAGGTGTGGAAACCGGTACGATGAAACAATGCGTTCTGGTATTTTGTTGCAATTTCGGCGTGATGCCCGTCGCGGAGCAGGTTGTAATAACTCTGCATACGTTGCATAACCCGGTACAGGAAATCGGGTAGGGAGGTTTCTTTCCCGATAATCTGTCGGAGTGATACCGGGTTGGGAGCAGGGGAACGGAACACCTCTTGGTTAATGTTTACCCCGATACCCGCCAGGCTCCGGCACAGGTAGGGGCCTTGCACATCGTGTTCAATGAGAATGCCGGCAATCTTCTTCTCTTGCCAATAGATGTCGTTGGGCCACTTAATGGTGATGCCTTCGGTAAACTCGTCTAACACTTCTTTGAGGGACAGGGATACAAACTGCGAAATAAGAAACTGGTGGCGTGCTTCCAGGAAGGTGGGGTATAGCACGAAACTGAACAGGAGGTTTTGTCCCGCTTCCGACTCCCATGAGTTGCCGCGCTGTCCACGTCCGGCAGTTTGGTAACGGCTCACCACGGTGGTCAGCTCGGCTACCTGTCCGCACTCGTTCAGGTAGCGGTTGGTCGAGTCGGTTTCATCCAGCACGATCAACGGTACAGGGAATGAATCAGGGAAGTGCATCGTACTCGGCGCGGGCTTTCTTGGTAAACTTTTTCAGCACTTCCTCGTAAGAGTGGTCAATGAGTTGGCGAATCAGCGCATCGTCCACATCCCGGTTGAAGTGCACCGCGTTCCAGTATTTTTTGTTGAAGTGGCTGGCGCCCTCTATGGCATTGTACCGTTCACGCAGTTCAATCGCATACTCCGGGTCGCACTTTAAGGCAATCCGGCCGTCACTATCCAAACTGATTAACGCAAACATCTTATCCATTACTTTCAAGACGAGCGAGAACTCGTCAAACGGGAGGCACTCGGTAACAGCCTTCTTGCTAAGGCAGTACTCTCTGGCAGATTCTATATTCATACGTGTTAAAACAAAGGCGGGTAAAACGCCGCCCGGATATGTTCAATACTAAAATTCTCTTTTTCGCCCACCACGGTAATAATGTCGAAGCGTACCGGTGCATCAATCCCGAACAAGCGGATGTACGTATCGGCAGCCCGTACCGTGCGGCGTATCTTGGCGGGAGTCACGGCCTCTTCCGGATTACCGAATTCGGTGTTTTGGCGTGTCTTTACCTCCACAATTACCAGCTCGTCTTCTTTGGCAGCCACAATATCCAACTCAAAATGTCCCCGTCGCCAGTTGCGATGCCGGATTACGTAATCGTTTCGTAGCAGGTAGGAAACAGCCGCATCCTCGCCTGCTTTTCCCAGTTTATTGTGTTCAGCCATCTAATTATGTGGTATATAGATGCAAAAATACATTTTTATTCTTTGAAATTGAAGAATGAAAACTAATTTTGCAACGAATATGGCTAAGCAAAGTAAAAAATACAGCAAACCTGCACTTACCGAGCCCAAACGTAAACAACGGATGGTGTGCTTGATGAGTGACGACGAACTACAGATTGTTGACCGTTATCTGGATAAATACAAGATAGCGAACAAGTCGCGTTGGTTACGCGAAACCGTTCTGATGTTTATACATAAAAACATGGAGGAAGATTATCCTACCTTGTTTGGTGAACACGATATGCGCCGTTAGCCTATGTTTGACGATGCCTATTTCATGAAGCAAGCCTTGCTCGAAGCCGGGAAAGCCGCCGAGCGTGGAGAAGTGCCGGTAGGTGCGGTGGTGGTATGCAAAGAGCGTATCATTGCACGGGCGCATAACCTTACGGAAGTATTGAATGATGTAACGGCACACGCCGAGATGCAGGCCATTACAGCCGCTGCCAATGTATTAGGTGGAAAGTATCTCAATGAATGTACCCTGTATGTAACGGTAGAGCCGTGTGTGATGTGTGCCGGAGCCATTGCCTGGGCACAAACAGGAAAACTGGTATTTGGT
Organism: Bacteroides sp.; assembly: GCA_031554285.1. Lineage (GTDB taxonomy): Bacteria > Bacteroidota > Bacteroidia > Bacteroidales > Bacteroidaceae > Bacteroides. The sequence continues at coordinate 30,439 of JAVBVL010000118.1, read as the reverse complement.
GCGGAAGATGAGAAGCGAGGCTATCAGAAGTTTGCCCCGCAAGCATTGCACCCTAAAACAGTGGTGGTGAAAGGTATCTTAGCCGATGAATGTGCTGAGTTGATGACAAATTTCTTTCAATCCCGAAGGAAGTAAGTCTATTTTATCTCTTCGAAATCTACATATTCCCCCTCGTCCTTATTGAATATTTTCTTGTGCGAAGCATTTGAAGAAGAACTTTGTGCACTGCTTTCTTCCCGTTTCTCGTTGGTAGAATAATAGGTTTGACGTGTATTTCCGCTTGGGCGCGAAGAAGTGGAACGGCGGCCTAAGCCAAAGATGGTTCGTACCACACTGCCTACAATGGAGAGCCCAATCAACAGAATGGCTATAACGAATATAAAAAGAAATCCGAGGATATGAAACATGGTGTTGTTTTTAAAAAGTTACTTGTTGCCTGTAGTACAACAAACGTGCCAAATAATTGTTTAGTTACTTTTCCGGGTGAAAAGCGAAAGAACAATATACCATACAACAACAGCTGAGATGCCGCTAAGTCCTAAAAATGCAAGAAGAAGGATGCTGACAATCAGAAAGATAAACTGAATCTTGTTGTTTTTCCAGGAAAGGTTCTTGAACTTGAGCGAGAACATCGGAATCTCTGCCACCAACAGCCATGAGAATATGACAATGAGTACCAACAGGTAAGCTACATTAACGTGCGCCAATAAGAAATCATGTCCGCCTGCAATCAAAGCACCCCAAAACGGAGCGTTAGCCGTAGTGGGCAATCCCACGAACGAACTGGTTTGCCGCTCGTCAACATTAAACTTAGCCAGGCGAAGTGCCGAGAATACGGCAATCAGGAAAGCGAAGTAGGGAACATACGGTTGAACTCCCGACAGAAAAGCCGGATATACCAAAGCAGGTTCTTTCAGGAACGAGAATACAATCAAGGCGGGAGCCACACCGAAACTCACATCATCGGCCAGTGAATCGAGTTCTTTCCCGATAGCCGAAGGGGCGTGAAGCAAACGTGCCAACATACCATCGAAGAAATCGAATACGGCACTGAATATAATAAACAGGAAGGCCAACTCATAACGGGCTTCAAAAGCCATCACACAAGCAATACACCCGGAGAATAAGTTCAGGCAGGTAACTGTATTGGGAATATGGCGGGTAATTGCGTTAGCCATGGAAGAGAGACTATTTAAGTTTAGCCAAAACGGTTTGGTTGCCGGTAGTGGTTTGTCCCATCTTTACACATACTTCGGTTCCAATGGGGAGGTATACATCTACGCGCGAACCGAATTTGATGAAGCCCATGTGTTCGTCAATGTAACATTCTTCGCCTACTTCAGCATATGTAACAATGCGGCGTGCCATAGCACCGGCTATCTGGCGTGCCATTACTTCCACTCCTTCGGGAGTTTCAATAACAACCATCGAACGCTCGTTTTCAGTACTGGCTTTGGGTAACCAGGCTTTCATGAAATTGCCGTTGTGGTGATCTACCTTCTTAATGGTGCCGTCTACCGGATACCAGTTGGCGTGTACATTCAGAATGCTCATAAAGATAGAAACCATCAAGCGACGGTCGTTGAAGTATTCATGTTCGTCCACTTCTTCAATGGCAACAATCCGTCCGTCGGCAGGAGCTACCACAATCTTCTCGGTATCTTTACCAAAAAGGCGGATAGGACAACGAAAGAAGTTAACCATAAGCAAGTAGACTACCACACTCGCGGTAGCGATTATGTAGAATGGTAATTTACAATCGATTTTCCAGAAAAGAAGGGCGTTGATGGCCAACAACAACAGAAAACTACCACATAGGATATGTGTTCCTTCGTGGTGAATTCGTATTTTTTTTAATTTATTGAGTCGGTGCATGTGCTCTATTTAAGATATTTCTGCGCAAAAGTATATTTATTTTAAAAAGCAAGCAAATAAAACAACAGGAATTCGCGATGTTGATAACTTTTTTGGCTTTATTTTTGTTAGTCGTTACAGAGATAGTACTTTTATCGCTGAATTAACTTCGATAATTATGCAGGACTTCATTCATTTACATGTTCATACCCAATATTCTCTTTTAGATGGTCAGGCCAGCGTGAGCGCATTGGTCGACAAAGCTGCCAAAGATGGGATGAAGGGGATTGCTGTGACCGATCATGGAAACATGTTTGGTATCAAGGAATTTATTAATTACGTCAACAAGAAGAACAGCGGTCCGAAGGGGGATATCAAGACACTGAAGAAACGCATCTCGGCTTTGGAGTCGGGTGCCGGAGTATGTGAAGATAAGGATGCCGAAATAGCCGGTTGCCGTCAGCAGATTGCGGCAGCCGAAGCCAAAATATTCAAGCCGATTATTGGTTGTGAAATGTACGTGGCGCGTCGCACCATGGACAAGAAGGAAGGAAAACCCGACCAGAGCGGATACCACCTGGTGGTGTTGGCCAAAAACAAACAAGGCTATCATAACCTGATTAAGTTGGTGTCGCGCGCTTGGACAAAAGGATATTACATGCGTCCGCGTACCGACCGAAACGAACTGGAACAATACAAAGAGGGACTGATTATCTGCTCTGCCTGTCTGGGAGGTGAAGTTCCTAAGAAGATTACACAAGGTTTGTTAGATGAGGCCGAGGAAGCCATCCAATGGTATAAGAAAACATTTGGTGACGATTACTACCTGGAACTGCAACGACACAAAGCCACGGTAGCCAATGCCAATCACGAAGCCTATCCGTTGCAGGAGAATGTAAACAAACACTTGCTGGAACTGTCGAAGAAGCACGGGGTAAAGCTCATCTGTTCCAACGACGTACACTTTGTCAACGAAGAACATGCCGAAGCACACGACCGGTTAATCTGCCTCAGTACCGGCAAAGACCTGGACGATCCCAACCGCATGTATTACACCAAACAAGAATGGATGAAGACACGCGAAGAGATGAACGCTCTCTTTGCCGATGTGCCCGAATCTTTGAGTAATACACTGGAGATTCTGGATAAGGTAGAGTTCTACTCCATTGACAATGCTCCGATTATGCCCACGTTTGCCATTCCGGAAGAGTTTGGCACAGAAGAAGGGTATCGACAAAAATATACAGAAGAAGATTTGTTTAATGAATTCACCCGCGACGAAAACGGAAACGTGGTGATGGACGAGGCCGAAGCCAAAGATAAAATCAATGTGTTGGGCGGATACGATAAACTGTATCGTATTAAACTGGAAGCCGATTACCTCGCTAAACTCACTTTTGACGGCGCCAAGCATTTTTATGGCGATCCGTTAGCGCCTGATGTCAAAGAACGGTTGGTGTTTGAATTGCACATTATGAAGACCATGGGTTTCCCGGGTTACTTCCTCATTGTGCAGGACTTTATTGCTGCCGGTCGTGCCATGGGTGTATCGGTAGGTCCCGGCCGTGGTTCGGCTGCCGGTTCGGCGGTAGCATACTGCTTGCAGATTACCAAAATCGACCCTATTAAATACGACTTGCTGTTTGAACGTTTCCTGAATCCCGACCGTATCTCGTTGCCTGATATCGATATCGACTTCGATGATGATGGGCGTGGTGAAGTGTTGCGTTGGGTAACCGAAAAGTATGGTTATGAAAAGGTTGCCCATATTATTACCTACGGCACGATGGCTACCAAAATGGCTCTTAAGGACGTAGCACGCGTGCAGAAGCTTCCTTTGGCAGAATCAGACCGCTTGGCTAAGTTGGTTCCCGATAGAATCCCCGATAAAAAGATTAACCTGCGCAACGCCATTGAATACGTTCCCGAGTTGCAGGCAGCCGAGGCTTCGCCCGACCCATTGGTGCGTGATACCATTAAATATGCCAAGATTCTGGAAGGTAACGTGCGTGGAACAGGTGTGCATGCCTGTGGTACCATCATCTGCCGCGACGATATAACCGACTGGGTACCTGTAAGTACCGCCGATGACAAGGAAACCGGTGAGAAGATGTTGGTTACCCAATATGAAGGTTCGGTGATTGAAGAAACCGGACTCATTAAGATGGACTTCCTGGGACTGAAAACACTATCCATTATCAAGGAAGCCGTAGAGAATGTCCGGTTGAGTAAACATATCAATTTGGATATTGACGCAATCTCTATTGAAGACCCGGTTACTTATAAGCTATACAGTGACGGACGTACGGTAGGTACCTTCCAGTTTGAATCGGCGGGTATGCAGAAGTACCTGCGCGAGTTGCAACCTACTACGTTCGAGGATTTGATTGCGATGAATGCCCTTTATCGTCCGGGTCCGATGGACTATATCCCCGACTTTATCGACCGTAAGCACGGCCGCAAACCGATTGAGTACGATATCCCCGTGATGGAGAAATACCTGAAAGATACGTATGGTATTACGGTGTATCAGGAGCAGGTGATGCTTTTGTCGCGCTTGCTTGCCGACTTTACGCGGGGTGAATCGGATGCTTTGCGTAAGGCGATGGGTAAGAAGCTGCGCGATAAACTGGATCAGATGAAGCCCAAGTTTATCAGCGGTGGACAAAAAAACGGGCACGATCCGAAGGTGTTGGAGAAGATTTGGGGCGACTGGGAGAAGTTTGCTTCTTATGCTTTCAACAAATCGCACGCTACCTGCTACTCATGGGTGGCTTATCAAACGGCTTACCTGAAAGCAAACTTCCCGCCCGAGTATATGGCGGCGGTGATGAGCCGAAGCTTGTCGAACATTACCGATATCACCAAGCTGATGGACGAGTGTAAGATGATGGGCATTCAAACACTGGGGCCGGATGTCAACGAAAGTAATTTGAAGTTTACCGTAAATAAGGACGGCGACGTACGTTTCGGGTTAGGTGCCGTGAAAGGAGTGGGCGAGGCTGCCGTACAAAGTATTGTCGAAGAGCGCGCTGCCAACGGACCTTTCAAGGGTATCTTTGATTTTGTACAGCGCGTTAACCTGAATGCCTGCAACAAGAAAAATATGGAATGCCTGACACTGGCGGGTGGATTCGATAGCTTTACGGAACTGAAACGCGAACAATATTTTGCTGTGAATGCCAAGGGCGAAATATTTCTGGAAACATTGATGCGCTATGGTAACCGCTACCAGGCCGACCAGGCTGCAGCGGTGAACTCCCTCTTTGGAGGTGAGAATGTGGTAGAAGTAGCTACACCCGAGATTCTTCCTGCCGAACGGTGGGGTGATTTGTATCGGCTGAACAAAGAAAAAGAGCTGGTGGGTATCTACCTCTCTGCCCACCCGTTGGATGAGTACTCTATTATATTGGAGAACGTATGCAACACCCGCATGGCCGAGTTGGATGATAAAGCCGCTTTGGTGGGTCGCGAGATTACAATGGGAGGCATTGTAACCGCCGTGCGCCGGGGAGTAGGCAAGAACGGTAACCCGTATGGCATTGTGAAGATGGAAGACTATTCCGGCTCTGCCGAATTCCCGTTCTTCGGGAACGACTGGGTAACCTATCAGGGGTACATGGAAGAGGGAATGTTTCTCTACATGAAAGCACGTTGCCAACCCAGGCAGTGGCGACAGGAAGAACTGGAAGTAAAGCTAACCTCCGTTGAATTGTTGCCCGAGGTAAAAGAGAAGTTGGTAGAGAAAATCACCATCGATATTCCGTTAGCGGTACTGGATGCTACCTTAGTTACCGAACTCTCTTCACTAACCAAAGGAACGCCCGGCAATACAGAGCTCTGTTTCAATGTAATCGATACGGATGAAAAGATGCATGTAGAACTGGCTTCCCGTTCGGTGAAACTCTCGGTGGAGAAAGAACTTGTAACCTTTCTGAAAGAAAATCCTGAATTGGAGTTCCGTATTAACTAAGAATAATACATATGCTCTTGGCGGGCATATGAAAAGTAAGTATATTTGTCACATATTAATCAAACTAAAAACATATCAATATGGCAGTAGAAATTACAGATAGCAACTTTGAGGAGCTTCTCGCAGCAGGTAAGCCCGTTGTAGTAGATTTTTGGGCACCGTGGTGTGGTCCCTGTAAAATGGTAGGACCAATCATTGAAGAATTGGCCGCTGAATATGGCGAACAACTAATTATTGGTAAGTGCGATATCGACGAAAATCCCGATTTGCCCGCCCAATTTGGTGTTCGCAACATCCCTACGGTGCTTTTCCTGAAAAACGGAGAGGTGGTAGACAAGCAGGTAGGCGCCGTTGCCAAACCGGCTTTCGTAGATAAGATTAAGAAATTATTATAGTATCTTAAAACTTTAGATTTATGGGATTGGAAGACGATTTCCTCTTGGAAGATGCCGATGACGAAGCAACCATCAAATTCATCAAGAATTATTTGCCGCAGGAATTGAAAGAAAAGTTCTCGGATGATGAACTTTATTATTTCCTGGACTTGATTGACGAGTATTATACCGAAAGCGGTATCCTGGAAAAAGCAGAACCCGGTGAAGACGGATATGTGGAGATTGACCTGGAACCGGTGGTAAACTACATCGTGGAAGAAGCCAAGAAGGATGACATGGGCGAGTTCGACCCGGAAGAAATTCTTTTTGTGGTTCAGGGCGAAATGGAATATGTAGAGTCGCTTGAAGACTAAGAGAACTCTCTGTTCCTCCTAACCGGAATTCCCTATTAACAAACTGCAGGATTCTTAAGAAGTGTATGAAACTTCTTGGGAATCCTGCTTTTTTATGAATGGTTTGTAACCTAAGCTCGGAAGATTCTTTCATTTTATCGAATATTTTATAAAATTGGTTGCATGATTGTATAAAACCTGTTACTTTTGCTTCCTGTTAACACACTATAAATTACCTTCAGATGGAATCACAAAACTCTGTAATCAGATTGTATGAGAAGCGTTCTTTGGGAACACGAATGAATGTTACATTCGAGTTTATTAAGGAAAACTGGAAATGCTTGCTTAAATACGTAACAGGAATGTTGCTGCCGCTCTGTCTGATTCAAGGCTGGATATTGAACGAGGTTATCTCGGTAGCCATGAAGGCCAATGCGCTGAAAGAGGCGGGCGAAACCATGGATGATGTTTTTGATGGGCATCCTATGATGCTATACTTTGTTGTATTTGTTATCTGTGCTTTGACGGGATTTGTATTGATGTCATCGCTCATTTATTCCCTGATGAAGGTGTACGAGTCGCGTGAGATGCGTTTGCAGAAACTTACCTTTGTTGAACTGCGTCCCTTGTTTACCCGGAATGTAGGGCGGGTGTCGTTGATGCTGCTCATTACCATCCCCCTGCTGGTATTGTTATCAGCGGTGTGTATTACGCTTGGCAAATGGATATCGTGGTGGACTCTGTTGGCAACGTTCCCCTTGCTGGTGGCTATTGAAGTACCCTTGTTCCTGTTTACCCCTACGTACCTGAATGAAGACATTTCCTTGTTGGCTGCTTTTAAGAAGACGTTCCGCTTAGGCTTTACCACCTGGGGCGGTGTGCTGCTGATGGCTGTTGTGATGGCTTTGGTAGGCTTTGTACTCTATATTGTAGCATATCTGCCCTGGCAAATGGCTATGACGGTGAATTTCTTCTTCGCAACGAGTGAAGCCGGTGCTACCGGCGATGTGTCTGTTGCATACCTCATCTTCTTGTACCTTCTTGCTGTAGTGGTTTATTTGGTGGCGTATTTAGGTCAGGTATTCGGCCTGGTAGGGATGGGTTACCAATACGGACATGCCACACGGGTAGTAGAAAGCATTACCGTTACCGACGAGGCGTAAACTCTCTTCCGCTACCGGGAGTTAGCTGTGCAGGAAGAAGAAAATTCCCATGCCAATCAGTATAACTCCCAATACTCCGTAAAACAAACGCGCTTTTCCGCGCCCTACGTTGCGTACAATAACCTGCGTGTTGCGCGCGGTAAAGAACCAGTTCCAGTTGAACAGGGCAGCCAGTATGGCTATTACCCCGGCAAGCACAAAGATTCCTTGTATAAAACGGTGTGGATTCATAGTGCGCGTGAGTCTTAGAGGGTTATCTTGCGGCTACCGTCCTGCAACTCTTCAATGGTTACCTTCACGGCATCGCCCGGCAATAGCTCTTCTACCAATTCGGGCCATTCAATGAAGCAGAGGGCTCCGCTGTAGAAATAGTCCTCGTATCCCATGTCATACACTTCCGAGAGTTTCTTGATGCGGTAGAAGTCGAAGTGGTAAATCAGTTCACCGCTTTCGTCGGAGCGGTACTCGTTCACAATGGCAAAGGTGGGCGAGGTAATTACATCCGATACTCCCAATGCCTCGCACAAGGCTTTAACAAACGTGGTCTTTCCGGCACCCATCTTTCCGTACAGGGCAAAAACGGTGTTGTCGCCCATGGCAGTTATAAACTGACGGGCGGCTTCGGGAAGTTGTTCTTGTGATTGAATAGTTATTTCCATATTGTATATAGGATTAATTGATTAAGGATTCTTGCCGTGCCGGATGAGCTTACATACGGCATACAGCATGATAGACACAAAGATGATGGAGGCTCCCGAGGGTACCCGCCAGTAGTAAGAGAGCAGCAATCCGCCCAAACAGCCCGCGAAGCCGATGGCAATGGAGAGCCAGATAATGCGCTTGAAATTGAAGGTAAACAGGTTCGCCGTCATCTGCGGAATGGTGAGCAGGGAGATAACCAGTACAATACCTACCATGCGCAGGCACGACACGATGGTGAGTGCAATGAACATCATGAGCAGGTACTCGAACAGCACGACGGGAATACCTTGCGAGCGGGCAAATTCGCGGTCGAATGCCACGTAGATGATGGGATGGATAAACAACCCGAAGAAAGCAATGAGCGCTACCGACAGTGCGGCAAGTAACCACAGGTCGCTCTGTGTGATGGTGAGGATGTTCCCGAAAAGATAGCCCGACAGGTCGGGTGCAAAGCCCGGCGCCAGGAAACAGAACAGGATACCTATGGCCATTCCCAGTGTCCAGAATACGGCAATGGCAGAGTCTTCGCGCATGTCTTTCCGTTTGCTGAGCCACTCTACGCCGAATGCCGAGAGCACGGAGAATACCGCTGCCGACAAGATGGGTGAGATTCCCGCGAAGATTCCGATACCAATTCCGCCGAAGGAGGCATGTGTAATGCCTCCGCTGATAAACACCAGGCGGCGCGTTACGATGTACGTACCGATGATACCGCAAGCGATGCTTGCCAGCAGGCTACCCAACAGGGCATGTTGAAAAAAGGTATAGTGTAATAAATCCATTCCGTGGTGGTTGGTTAGTGGTTACGCCCGGGCAGTCTGCGCTCGCCGATAACGAGAAATACCTCGTCTTTCATATCGTCCGGCAGGCTGATTCCCCGTAATTGCAGGCTGCGCACCCATCCGGCTACCTCGATGTCCTGCATAGTATAGAACACATCGCGGAACAGTTCTGTTTGCTCGGGGGTGTAATTGTCGGGTGCAACGCCTATAAATTGGTCCAGTTCTTCGTCGTCGTAGTACTCAATTTGCTTGCTTACGGCAGCCAGCAGGCTGTCTTTCTCGCAGGTTTCATGCTGCCCGCAGCACTCGGTGTCTACCTCCTGCACTTCCGGGAAACTGTCCAGCTCGCCCCGCTCTATCTGTTGCCGGATGCGGCGGTTGCGTACGTATCCTGCTATTAATGCTACCACGGCAAGCAGTAGCAAACTGTATAGTAATATCCACATAAAGCCTTTTACTTTGCGACAAAGTTACTCATTTATTTCCTGAATGCCGTACCCGGCTTGTCTTAAATCGTCCCAATAGTGGGGATATGATTTGCTGACTACCTGCGGTTCGGCTATCTGCATCTGCGGAAAACGGATGCAGGCAGGGGCAAAGGCCATTGCCATGCGGTGGTCTTCGTAGGTGTGTATAACGGGTACTGCATCGGGTTGGCAGCGTTCGCCGTCCCAACTCAGGATGCTGTCGTTGGCGTCATGCAATACATAGCCCAATTTCTTTAGCTCGGTTTTCAGGGCGTTGATGCGGTCGGTTTCCTTTATCTTGAGACTTTGCAGCCCGGTAAAGCGGAACGGAATGTCCAGCAGGCAACAGGTTACCACGAAGGTTTGTGCCAGGTCGGGTATATCTATCAGGTCTTCATCCAATCGTTCAGGGCGTGTGTGGGTTTTACTCAACACTACCCGGTTGCCGGTAAAACGTGTGCTTACCCCCAGTTGTTCAAAGATGCGTGCACCGCGGCTGTCGCCCTGGTAGCTCTGCTCATACAATTCGGGTAGTTCAATCTCCGCCTGCCCGGCAAGTGCGGCTATCTGGTACCAGTAAGAAGCAGCGCTCCAATCGCTCTCCACGGTAAAAGGGGTGTCGCGGTAGGGGTGGGCGGCTACGGTGATGTCGTTCTCCGAGCTCCACCCGGCTACGGCGCCAAAGTCGCGCATCAGTTGCAGGGTAAGGTTAATGTAGGGGCGTGAAATAATTTCTCCCTCCAGGTGCAACTTTAATCCGTTACTCAGCATGGGAGCAATCAGGAGCAGTGCCGATATGTATTGCGAACTTACATTGCCGCGCAGGGAGATGCTGTCGCCTTGCAATACGCCTCCGGTAATACGCAGGGGCGGAAAGCCTTCGTTACCCGCATAGCCGATGGCAGCGCCCAACCCGCGTAACGCATCTACCAACAATTGGATGGGGCGTTGCTGCATGCGTTGGGTGCCGGTAATGGTACGGGTACCCGGTGTTACGCTGAGGTAAGCGGTAAGGAAGCGCATGGCGGTACCTGCCGCCAGGATGTCAATTACTTCGTTGTTTCCGGTTAGCGCTTTAATCATCACCTGCGTATCGTCACAGTCGGACAGGTTACCCGGCATGTAACGGCCCTTGGCCAGTGCATGAATAATCAGGGCACGGTTGCTGATGCTTTTCGATGCCGGCAGGGTAATGGTGGTATGTACCTGCTGGGGTGCTGATAGGATATAGCGCATAATACTCTCTTATAAAGTGGATTTGCTTGCAAAAGTAACCATTTTTCGCTAAAGTACTGACGGATTTACAGGAGATTTGCTGCTTTGCCGGGCAAAGATACTGAGTTGACGGTTGTTTCATGCCTTGAAACTGTTTGTTCCAAGGCATGAAACAAACAGTTTCCCGGCATGGAACAAAGTGTTATATCCGGTGGAACTACAGGTTACTCGGCAGGAGTTGCCGATTCTTTCGGTAAGCGTGCATCACCCGTAAGGTCTACTTCGGCACGGATGGTATCGGCAGCTGCCTGGTCCATCAAACCTTTATCGACCAACCGCTTGGTGATAAGGTGGTAATACTCGCCCAGACTCTCTTTGAGTTGCATGTCCTCAGTAAACGAGCTGCGGAAGCGTTTGGGACTGGGTATAATGGAAGCCAGGAAGATGGCCTCCTGTGCCGAGAGTTGCGACGGGCGTTTGTTGAAGTAGAAAGCCGAAGCCTCGTGCACGCCGTACACCAACGGCCCCCATTCTATGACATTGAGGTACACCTCGAACATACGGGCCTTGGAGGTAAGCCCTTGGTTCTCGATGAGCCATACAATGAGCGCTTCTTCCAGTTTGCGGGCAAAGTTCTTCTTCCGGTTCAGGAATACATTCTTTACCAGTTGCATGCTGATGGTGCTGCCGCCCCGTGCAAAACGTTTTACTTTCAGGTCGTGTATCAGCGCTTCACGCATGGCATCGGGCAGGAAGCCCCGGTGGTAATAGAACCCGCCGTCTTCACTTTGCAGCACCGACATTTGCAGCAGGGGCGAGATACTATCCAACGGAGTGAAATGTTCCCATGACGGTCCAACGGGGAAAGTACGTACGGGCTGCCCGTACTCGTATGCGGTGTACATAAACTCGCCCGACATTTTACCCAGGTTGCTTGCCCCGTACTCTACAATACGGAACTTTTGTTGTTTGAGTTCCGACTCAAATTTCAGGCTGTCCAGCCTGGCAAAGTCTACATCGAAGAAGAAGTGGTAAGCCAGTTCGCCCGAGGTACGTATGCCCGTCAGGTTATCAAACAACCCTCTTGGTAACGAACCGAACAACTCATCGGCAGGAAACCAGGGCTTGTTAACCGCTACGCGTACATGCCAGGCGGTATCGGGCTTCTCGGCACGCACGTAGGGGTTAAACTGCAACCGGTTGAACTTTACCACCGTGGCGCTATCCATTTCGATGGAACGCCCGGCTATGTTGAAGCGGTACGAGAACCGTCCGTTATCCAGATGCACCACTTCCGGCGAAAGCGCCGGGTGGAATACATCCAACCCATTGATGCGTGCTTCGCCCGTGAGGCAGAGGGGCACGTTGCGTACGTCCTGTTCGGTAAGGCTGTACGCCAGGGTATCGAATCGTACCTCGGCACCTAAGCGGCGGGTGATGTAGGGCAGTGATACTTTCCCCTTCCCGCTTGGGTACAGGATGGTTTTCAGTGAGCGGGCTTCGCGGTTCAGTTCACCTTCGGTAGTCCATTGCTGCGAGAGGGTATCTTCCGTAACCTGTACCTCGGCACGGAAGTGATTGTTGTGTATAGCCAGTGAAGGGATGCGTACGGCAATAAAGTTGCTGTCTTTGCGTTCGGTGATGACTAATTGGTTGAGCTCTCCGTTCTCGGGCAGAAAACCATACAGTAAACGCAGCACCTTCCGGGCACGGGCAGCATAATCGGTTGATGCGGGAGTAGGGGTGGCGGTGGTCAACGTATCGGGCGAAGAGCGAAACAGGAAGTCGTAATTGGCAACGGAATCCTGTTTGATGAAGTCAACCGTTAGTCCGTCCAACTGTACATTGCGTATTTCAATGTGTCCCATGAGCAGTTGCAGGAAGCTGATGCGTACGTCCAATGCTTGCAGGGTAAGCAGGGTGTCACGTTGCTGAGGTACTACTGAGAGTCCTTCGAGCACTACATTACGTAGCCCGTCTAATTGCAGTTTGTGGTACCGTATATTCAGGTTGTGTGCTTGTTCCAAGCGGGCAATGCGTTGGTTGGCTGCCCGCCGCAGTAACACGTTGCGACAGGCATATCCTGTGATGAGTGTTACCAGTAACACGCCTGCAACGGCGGCAAGGGCGATGCGCTGTTTCTTCCCTATCTGTATCATACTGAGTTGATTTTCGCTGCAAAGGTACGTATTAAAACAAGAAAAGGACGCTGTCGAGGCGTCCTTTTCTCAGGCGAAGAAGTTATTATTCAATAGGAATTCCTTTGTAGAAATCGAGTATCTTGGTACGGAACAAGTACTCATACTTGGCCTGTATCTGGTCTGATAACGATTTGAAGAGGCTTTGCTTGGCTTCGTTGTACTCGGCCGAAGTAGCTTTGCCGTTGTCGAACTTCTCGCTCATCAGGCGGAACGATTCTTCATTGGCTTCTACGGCGGTTTCGCTGCTGTTAAACTTGCTCTCGGCAGCTACGGCATTGTACCAGGCTTGTTGAATCTCCTTGTACAGGGTTTTCTTCACGTTATCCAGTTGCAACGCATAGTTGGTTTGTTGCAGTTTCGCCGTACGTACCTTATTGCGGGTAGCGAAGCGGTTAAAGATGGGAATGCTCAGGTTGAAACCGAGGTACTTGTTGAGGTTGTTCTTCAACTGGGTTCCGAAAGCCGAACTGGCATGTCCGTTCAGTGTGTAGAAGTTACTTCCCAACCCTGCGCTGAACGATAGTTGCGGATAGAAAGCGCTTTGTGCCAGGCGGATACTGTTCTCGCTTCCTTCCAGACGAAGGTGGGCGGCACGTACACCCGGTTTGCTCATCATGGCTTCCGCATAAATATCGTCGGGGGCAGTTAACGGAGTAAACTGGAACACGGTATCTTCGTTAGCCAGGTAGAAGTTCTCCGGCGTAGGAAGTTCCAACAACTGGCTCAGGTCGAGCAACGACAGCTTGTAATTGTTGTCTGCCTGTACGGCGCTCATCTCATCCTGTGCTACGCGGGCTTTGGCTTCGGCCACTTGTGCTGCCGATGCTTTGCCCAACTCGCCCATACGGCTGAGGCGGTTGTATTGCTCCTTGCTGATTAATACCTGTCCGTTAGCCACCTTGGTAAGCTCCTGGTTAAAGAGTACTTGCAGGTAACCGGCTGCCACATTGATGGAGATATCTTCCTTGGCTTTATTTAAATCTTCAACGGCTGCCTGTAGGTTGAGCTTGGCCAGCTTTTGTTGGTTCGGGATGCTGAAACCTGTAAACAAAGGCAGGTTAGAACTCAGGCTGAACTGGGTGCTACCCGTGTTGGTATCGCTGTAGGTATTATCTACGGGCGATGCTGCACGTCCCCAACTCCAGTTCTGACTGGCCGATCCGTTCAGGTTGGGCAGTCGCGACCACTTGGTGGTGTTTACATCTACTGCATACTGGTCGGCAGTATTGGCTGTTTGACGTATGTTGATGTTGTGCTCAATGGCGTAGTCAATACACTGCCGCAAGGTCCATCCTTCCTGGGCCTGTGCAGTGATACCCGCTGCCAATAACACAATGCTGAGTATACTTTTTTTCATACCTTATTTCTTTTCGTCTTTTTTATCTTTATCATCTTTCTCGGTTCCGCGTACCTTGTCTTTCAGGGTCAGGCCTTCTTTCACCTCAATCTTGATACCGTTGCTCATACCGGCTTTCACCTGTTTGCGTTCAAACTTCTGTTCGGGTACCGAGTCTTTCAATACATACACAAAGGTACTGTCGCCGTTGAATTCGATGGTGCTTTCGGGAATGGACACTACCTTGTTGGCGCGTTCCAGTACAATCTCTGCATTGGCCGAGTATCCCGAGCGAATCTTTACCGTATCGGGTACATGGATAGCTGCCTTGATTTCAAACTGGTTGGCACCGTTTTCTTCTACCCCCTTGGGCGAGATGTATTCCAGTATGGCGTCAAAGGTGAGGTTCTGCAACGCACCGATAGTCAGCTTCACCGGCATGCCTTCGTGTACACGTCCTACTTCGGTTTCGTCAATCTTACCACGGAATATCAAGTCGTTCATGTTGGCTACCGTAGCAATGGTGGTACCATCGTTAAAGGTGTTACTCATAATTACCGAGTTACCTGCCTTCACCGGCACATCCAGAATTAACCCGTCGATGGTTGAGCGGATGAGCGTGCTTGAGAACGAGGCGCTGTTTTTGGTGATACCTTCCTTGATAATCTCCAACGCGTCCTTGGCTGTTTGCAACTCCTCGCGCGATTGTTTTACGCTTACTTCGCTCTTTTCAAACTCTTCGCGGCTTACCAACTTCTCTTTGAACAGCTTCTCAACGCGGGCGAAATCTGTTTCGGCCTGGTTGGCATTGAGTTGTGCAATGCGTACGCGGCTTTCGGCAGAGTTCAACTGTCCCAATTCCGGGATAACCTTTACCTTGGCAATCACTTCGCCCTTGCGGATGGTTTGTCCGGCTTCCTTGTACAGTTCAGAGATGATACCCGAGATTTGCGGCTTAATAAGGATTTCGTCACGCGGCTCTACCTTGCCGGTAGCCACGGTGGTCTTCTCCAGGTCGGCCATCTCGGGGCTCACCACATTGTACACAACTTTCTTGGGTTGCGACTTTTGGTACAGGAATACAAAAGTCCAAATGAAAAGGATGGCGACTAAGGCCAGCAAAAAGAATTTAAAAAACTTCTTCATCGTAGTAATTTATTATTGTTTTTATTATTGTCAGTTCTTATCAATCTCAGTGTTTTATTATTCGTCACGTATCGCTTCAATGGGTTTAATGGCCATGGCACGGTACGCAGGCGCCAGTCCGGCTACCAGGCCGAGTGCCATTAACAGGATGCAGGTTCCTACCGCCAGTGTAAACGATATTTGGAAGTGCACATCGCTGCCACCGGCTTGTACAATGGTTTCTACCAGTTGCAATATGCCCACTGCAAAAGTAATACCCGCCATACCGGCAATAGCAGTGAGTACAATGCTTTCCGACAGGATTTGTTGCAGGATGTCCTTTTGTTTGGCTCCGATGGCACGGCGTATGCCAATCTCTACGGTACGCTCACGCACGGTTACCATCATGATGTTCGATACACCGATGATACCTGCCAGCAAGGTTCCCAGTCCCACCAGGGCTGCCAGGAAGTTGATACCGATAAACAAGTTATCAATCATCGAGAAGATGGCTTCTGCATCCAGGAACATAATGGCTTGCTTATCTTCGGGCGCTATATAATGCGCTGACTTGATTACATATTCAATATCTTCCTGCAGGCTGCTCATCTTTATGCCGGGCTTGGCGGTAAAGCAGATTACATGGATTTTGTTTCCCTGGTTGTAGGCTTGCTGCATGGTAGTAAGCGGCAATACCACCGATTCTGACATGGAGCCTTGTATGTTGATGTTACCCTCGGAGATAGACACGCCTATCACCCCGTAATAAATACCGTCTATACGGATGTACTTTCCGCAAGGGTCTTCACCGGGCTTGAAGAGGCTCTCGTACACACGCTTGCCTATAACACATACCTTGCGCGATTCGCGGGCGTCTACATCGTTCAGGAAGCGTCCGTACAGGATATCTTGTTGCTCAATCTTGTTGTATTCGGCATAAAGGCCTTTTACCTGGCAATCTACCTTTTTGTCGCCATAGATGGCGGTGTTTCCCCAGCGGGCAATAGAAGGAGTAATTACATCGAGGTCTTTTATATTGTCGCGCAAGAGCTTCACGTCCGAGAGTTCCAAACTCCACCGGCGCCCTTTACGGAAGCCTTTGTAGGGTTCGGTTGTTTTTTCGGCAGCAATAAAAGCCGAGTTAGTGGCAAAACCTTCGAAGTTCTGCTGCATCCAGCCCTTCAATCCCTGGCCGCCTCCGATGAGTGCCACGAGCATGAAAATGCCCCAGAATACGCCGAAGGCTGTCAGTATGCTTCGCGTTTTGTTTCGGGTAATGGTGATGAGGATTTCCTCACAGCTATCTAAATCTATTCTCATACTATTAATCTGCTCTAAGTGCTTCAATGGGTCGGATGCTTACTGCTTTACGTGCCGGGAAGAATCCCGCCAGTGTGCCGGCAATAACCAGGGCAAGGGTTGCCTGAATGGCAATGGAGAGGTCGACTGTAGGGTTGGTGAAAACCGTTTCCGACCAGTTGTCATTGCCCATCGACTGGTTGCCGATAACCGTATTGGCAAACTCGGTCACCCCGATGCCTGCTACCATACCTATGTATCCGAAGATAGTGGTAATCACCACACTTTCTACAATAATAAGCCACAGGATAGAGGCGGGTTTGGCACCCAATGCTTTGCGTATACCAAACTCGCGGGTACGTTCCTTGACCGTAATCAACATGATGTTCGATACACCTACAATACCGCTTAACAAGGTAAATACTCCGATAACCCAAATGGCTATGCGCAACACATCGCTCGCCGATTGCTGTTGCAGGTTTTGGGTGAGGCGGTTCCATATCCATATAGCTCCATCGTCTTCCGGGTCGAACCGTTGATTCACGGAGATGGCACGGCGGTACTGTTTCTCGAACTCTTTGTTATCTTCTTCCGTCTTGAGCCCCTTGGTCATAAAGAGCATGTTGTTCAACTTGTCACCTTTATTATAAATGGTTTGCAACGTAGTAAAGGGAATAAAGGCATCGCGGCTGCCCGAGTCGCCCTGGTCTTTGTAGATACCCACCACCTGGAAGGATACACCGCCTGCATTCACAAACTGTCCTACGGGGTCTGCCTTGCTCTTGCCGAAGACGATTTCGGCTGTTTTCTTGTGCAGCAGTATTACCTTGCGGCGTTGGTCAATGTCTATCTGGTTGATAAACCGTCCTTGAATCATGTTGGTACGTCCCGGTTCTACCTTGGCAAAGCTGGGGTATATACCCAACAGGGAGAGGTTTACATACTCCTGTCCGAAGCTTACATTGGTATTGCTTTGCTGAACCACCGCGCCCGCGTACATTACATTGTCGGGAAATTGGCGGCTGGTTACTGCCAGGTCTTTGTTGGTAAACTGGATACGCCGGCCTTCCTTCAGCCCGTTGAAGGGCTTGCTGGTCCACCCCGGCCATACACGGATGGAGTTGGCGGCGCGTTGCGAAGATGTTTCCTCAAACGCGTGAATCAGTCCGTTGCCGGCTCCCAGCAGTACGATGAGCATAAAGATACCCCACGATACGGCAAAACCCGTAAGGATGGTACGCATCTTATTGCGCTTGATGGTACTGTATATTTCTTGCCAGAGATCAATCATTGGATATGCTTTATTATTTCATGAAACCATTTTGTCCGAACGGAGAAGCATCGTGCTTGTGATTCTCTTCAATACGTTCAATGATACCGTCTTTGATATGGATAATCTTATCGGTGTTGTTGGCTACACCGCTTTCGTGGGTTACCACCACGATGGTCATTCCCTCCTTGTGCAGGTCTTTCAGGATTTGCATCACCTCTTCCGATGTTTTACTGTCGAGTGCTCCCGTAGGCTCATCGGCAAGGATAATCTGCGGCCGGGTAATCAGTGCGCGGGCAATGGCAACGCGTTGTTTCTGTCCCCCGCTCATCTCGTTGGGCATGTGGTGCGCCCAGTCTTTCAGTCCCAGCTTGTCTAAGTATTCCAACGCCATGGCGTTACGCTTGCGGCGGCTTACTCCCTGGTAGAAGAGTGGAAGAGCCACGTTCTCCACGGCATTCTTGAACGAAATCAGGTTGAACGACTGGAAGATGAAGCCAATCATGCGGTTGCGGTATTCGGCAGCCTTTGTTTCGCTGAGGTCCTTGATAAGCACGTCGTTGAGGCGGTACTCGCCCGTGTCGTAATTATCGAGAATACCCAGGATATTCAGCAAGGTCGATTTACCCGAACCCGATGCTCCCATGATAGAAACGAATTCACCCTTTTTGATGTCTAAGTCAACGCCTTTAAGTACATGGAGCGGCGCTCCGTTGTAGTAGGTCTTGTTAATGTCCTCTAAATGTATCACAGTACTTTATATTATTATATGGTAGTTTGCGAATTTCTTATTTTCCCTATTAGACGCACGCAATGTATGAAAAGTTGCAAACACCCTTAAGTTTTTTTTGAAAACATTTTGCAAACTCAATCTTCTTTGCGTTATTTGTGTGCAAATAATCATTTTATAACTAACCCTATTTAGAAAAGTATCATGAATTCAGGAATGGAGAAGCCCTACGTAGTGGGCATTGATATCGGTGGAACCAACACCGTTTTCGGGATTGTAGACACGCGTGGAAATATTATCTCCAGCGGCGCTATTAAAACACAGGTACATCCTACGGCAGAAACTTATGTGGACGAAGTATGTAAAGGTTTGCTTCCGCTTATTATTGCTCAGGGAGGTATCGAAAAAATAAAAGGTATCGGTATTGGTGCGCCTAACGGTAACTTCTACACCGGTACTATCGAGTTTGCACCCAACTTGCCCTGGAAAGGAATTATTCCGTTGGCAGCCTTGTTTGAAGAGCGCCTGGGCATTCCGGCGGCTTTGACCAACGACGCCAACGCGGCAGCAGTAGGTGAGATGACTTACGGCGCAGCCCGTGGTATGAAAGAATTTATCATGATTACCCTGGGAACCGGTGTAGGTAGCGGTATCGTTATTAACGGACAAGTGGTATACGGACACGACGGTTTTGCCGGCGAGTTGGGTCACGTTATTGTTCGTCGTGACGGACGCCTGTGCGGTTGCGGTCGCCACGGTTGTTTGGAGGCTTACTGCTCGGCTACCGGTGTAGCACGTACAGCGCGTGAGTTGCTGGCTGCCCGCAATGAAGAGAGCTTATTGCGTAGCATCCCCGCCGAAGACATCACTTCGAAAGATGTATACGATGCAGCCGTGAAGGGTGACGCACTGGCACAAGAGATTTTCAACTCTACAGGTACGCTGTTGGGCGAAGCTTTGGCCGATTTCATTGCTTTCTCGAGCCCCGAAGCCATTGTGTTGTTCGGCGGTTTGGCTAAATCGGGCGATTACATCATGCAGCCCATCCAAAAAGCCATCGACGACAATGTATTGCCTATCTTCAAGGGCAAAACCAAATTGCTTGTTTCAGAATTGAAAGATGCCGATGCAGCCGTATTGGGTGCCAGCGCCTTGGCTTGGGAATTGAAGTAATTCGTTGCTTATATATAAAGGAGAGCCTCCGGAAGCGTTAGAGCTTCCGGGGGCTTTTTGCTACCCAACTTCTGCTTCCGAGGCAAATGGATGTAAATCCGAATTACCATATTTTTCAAGATTTCCGTAGCAAAATTCCATAAAAACGTGTCACCATTTTTATGCAGAGATAATTTTTTCATTTTATTCTTGCTTGATTTACAGTGTTTTACAAAAACTTTATTGGTGACATGGTGACAGGTGACCTAATGACACCTTTTCAAAATGAACAAACAAGAGGGAATGTACGAAAAAAGTCAAGACCCATCTACAAAAAATATACGTTGTAAGACACGCAATACATAAGATGCACACTCCATTGCCAGGGCTGGAATGTCAAGGGCTTCCAGCCCTGGCAATGGAGTGTGCATCCTATGGTATTCATTTGTAGAAAAATACATACATCCAATTCCCGGGTGACAATAATGTAAAGAGGAGAGGTTGTTGCCAACCACTTAGAACCACTTAAAAACGAACCTGCTTGTAACGTGTTGTTTTATAAACTAATAGCATTAGAATAGAACGCATGCATGAAAAAAATAGGTGTCACGGGTCACCTGTCACCTGTCACCAGTTTTTGGGGTTGAATAATCGGCTTCAAAACACTTCCCCGAACCCATAAAATGGTAAATATTCAATACGTTAATACAAAAACATTACCATCTTTCACCTAAAAGATGGAAGAGTTTTAAAAAAAGACGGAAATGTTTTCAACCAAACATCACCATCTTTGGGCATGAAAGCGGTGCCTTCCGGCATAAACCTCCTGAAACTAAAAAAGAGAAACTCCCCGAAAGGAATTTCTCTTTTTTATTTCGAATCCGAAAAGGTACCGATTAACGGTTAACTCTTTTTTCTTTGATTCTGGCTTTCTTACCGGTAAGTTTGCGGAGGTAGTACAGCTTAGCGCGACGAACCTTACCCACTTTGTTCACCTCGATGCTATCGATAGCCGGTGATTCAATCGGGAAAATTCTCTCTACACCTACAGTACCCGACATCTTACGTACAGTAAAACGTTTTTTGTCACCGTGACCGGCAATTTTGATAACAACGCCACGGTACAACTGTACACGCTCTTTGCTACCTTCGACGATACGATATGCTACTGTAACAGTATCACCTGCCTTGAAGCTCGGGTGTTGTTTACCGGTAGCAAATGCTTCTTCTGCGATTTTAATTAAATCCATTTGTCTTAACTATTAAAATGTTTTATCGTTACTACGCAACATATCAAACAACTCTTTTTTGACAGCGATTGCGCGAAAGCGGTGCAAAGAAACAAATTATTTGTCACATAGCCAATACTTTTCGGCTTTTCCTTGAAATTAATTGTGTTTTCTTTGTGCTGAGATAGTGATGGATAGGGATATTTTTGTTAAGTTTGTAGCATCTAAAATTGAAAATTGAAATATGAATATAGATTTTTCCGGAGTCCGCAAAGGCTTTCTCCTGACTACTTGTACGTTGGCTGTGTTATGCGGTACACAGTCGTGCCAGTCTTCGTACCGGCTAACGGTGGCCGAAGGGCAGTTAATTAAGGTCGACTCAACCTGGGACAAGCACCCGGATGCCGAAGCGGAAGCGATGGTGCTCTCCTATAAAAATGCGGTAGACAGCATCATGAACCGGGTAATCGGTGTGAGCACGGCAACGATGGAAGGCGGCTTCCCGGAAGGATTACTGTCGAACCTGGTAGCCGATGTGCTGCGTAACTCTGCCACGCAGGTATTGGGTAAGCCCGCCGATATGGGCTTGGTAAACCTGGGCGGATTGCGCAACATACTTCCCCAAGGTACTATTACCTGCGGCAAGATATACGAAATACTTCCCTTTGAGAACTCGCTTTGTGTGGTTACTCTGCGTGGAGCCGATATGAAACGCTTGTTTGAACACGTTGCCGCTGCCCGCAATGGTGGCGTGAGCGGGGTTACGCTCCGGGTAACTAACGACCGGAAACTGGTGGATGCCACCATAGCCGGCAAACCGGTGGATGATGAAGCCCTGTATACCGTGGCTACCATCGATTACCTGGCCGACGGCAACGACCACATGGAGCCGCTGGCACAAGCCGTACAGCG
The DNA here is from genome assembly GCA_031554285.1 of Bacteroides sp. Lineage (GTDB taxonomy): Bacteria > Bacteroidota > Bacteroidia > Bacteroidales > Bacteroidaceae > Bacteroides. The sequence continues at coordinate 8,302 of JAVBVL010000118.1, read as the reverse complement.
TACGTGTCCCGATGGCGCCACCCTGCGTAGCCTGTTTATGAACTATGTGGAGCAGCAAACCGCCGCGGGACAGAAAATCACATCGGCACTGGATGGCCGGATTACCCAGGTGCCCAACTAATAAAACGAACCAATCAGCATGAAAACAATGAATATAAGATACCGTGCCCTCCTCCTTTTGTGCATCCTGGCCGTATTGCCGGTGTATGCACAACGTGCACATACCCTCACCATGTTGCAAACAAGCGACGTGCACAGCCGCATTGAACCGATGGATGCCAAAGATGGCAAATATGCCGACTTGGGCGGGTTTGTACGCCGGGCTACCCTGGTAGAGCAATACCGAAAAGAAATTCCCGGTTTGCTGTTGATTGACTGTGGCGACTTCTCGCAAGGTACTCCTTACTATAACTTCTATAAAGGTGAGCTGGAGATTAAACTGATGAACCTGATGAAGTACGATGTAGCCACCATTGGCAACCACGAGTTCGACTTCGGGCTGGAGAACCTGGCAAGGCTGTACCGCATGGCCAACTTCCCGGTGGTATGCAGCAACTACGATGTCACAGGTTCGGTACTGGAAGGAATCGTGAAACCCTATGCGGTGATTCAACGTGACGGAATAAAGATAGGCTTCTTCGGCTTGGCACCCAAGTTGGAAGGTTTGGTGCAGGCCGATAAATACGAAACCCTGGTGTACCGGGACCCCGTAAAGGTAGCCAACGAGATGGCAACCACACTGAAAAAGAAAGAGAAGTGCGATGTGGTAATCTGCCTGTCGCACCTGGGTGTGTACGAGGACGAAGCCATGATTCCGCAAACGCGCGGGATTGACTTTATCTGGGGCGGGCATACCCATACCTTCATGGATGTACCCGCCATCTACTTGGATAAGGATGGCAAGAGCGTACCCTTGTTCCACTCCGGAAAGAACGGGCTGTATGTAGCACGTGCCGACCTGATGTTCGAAAAAACAAACATGATTAATACCCCCAAAAACTATTAAAACCATGAAAACTATGAAAACAAAGAAAGTGTGTAAACAAACAAGTGTGAAGAGAAGAATAGGGAGCGCTTTAGCCGCCTGCCTGTTAGGTACCAACCTGCTTTGTGCACAACAGATGATAACGCTTCCGCAACAGGAAGATGCCGCGTGCCGGCAATGGGTAGAAGCTACCCTCTCCCGGATGAATAACAAAGAAAAAGTAGGGCAGATGTTTGTATATACGCTGAGCCCTAAGTTCGATAAGGATACCAAGAAAAAGGTGCAGCAACTTGCCAAGAAGTATCACGTGGGCGGATTGCTTTACTCGGAAGGTACCGTGCGCGACCAGGCCAACCTCACCAACCTGGCACAATCAAAAAGCGAAATCCCCTTACTGATTACCTTCGATGGCGAATGGGGACTCTCCATGCGCTTGAAAGATACGCCCATATTCCCCAAGAATTCGGCATTGGGCTGTGTTCCCGATAACCAGTTGATAGAAGACTACGGACGTGAAGTGGCACGCGAATTCCGCGAAATGGGCGTGCAGGTAAACTTCGCTCCTACGGTAGATATTGCCACCAACCACAAGAACCCCGTTATCCATGTACGCTCGTACGGTGAAGACCCGAAGTTGGTTACCCAGAAGGCGCTGGCTTACAGTCGCGGGCTGGAGATAGGCGGAGTACTGTCGGTAGTAAAGCACTTCCCCGGACACGGCGATACCAGTACCGACTCTCATTACGTACTGCCCAAAGTGTACAACGACCGCGCCCGGTTAGACAGTGTAGAGCTGTATCCGTTTAATCAAGCCATTAAGGCAGGTGTAAGCGGAGTGATGGTAGGACACCTGCAGGTACCGGCACTGGAACCCGACGAAGTAACCCCATCATCCCTGTCGCGTCCCATCGTTACCGGTTTGCTGAAAGAAGAGATGGGATTCAAAGGAATCGTATTCTCGGATGCCATGGCAATGAAAGGCGTTTCGGGCATACCTAATGCCACGGTGAAAGCACTGAAAGCCGGAATCGACATGGTGTTGGTACGCAATGATGTAGAAGCTTTGCGCGACGAGGTGCTTGCCGCTATGGAATCGGGCGAGTTAACCAAAGAGGAAGTCGATGCCAAATGCCGCAAGATACTTACCTATAAATATTTGTTGGGACTTAACATCCATCCGCAGATTGATGTAAAAGGATTAGAAGAACGAATCAACACCCCGGCTGCCCACGAACTTACCCAGAAGCTGCGCTTCTCGGCAGTAACCGTGTTAGGTAACTACTTCCATACACTTCCGTTGGCTGCCAACGAACGCATGGCTATCCTGAGTCTGGGCGAACCTGCTGCCGATAAGCCGTTTATCGACCGTTTCAATTCGATGGCAACCGCCACTCACTTCCAGGTGAGTAAGGAACATACTCCTGCCGAGTGCGAAGAACTGGCTGCCAAGCTGCGCGATTACAAACGGGTGGTGGTAAGCGTTACCCTGAAAGATTGGGATGCCAAGAACTATGCCGGTTTTCTGGATAGCCTGAACCTTACCATGCCGGTAGTGTACACCGTATTCACCTCGTACCGCGCTATGTTCCCGTTAGAGAACGTACTGCAGAAAGCATCTGCCGTGGTACTGGCACATACCCAGGAAGCCGATTTGCAGGAACGGGTGGCAGATGTACTGTTTGCCAAAGCCGAAGCACGGGGCAAACTTCCGTTTAACCTGGACTGGGTATTCCGCATCGGAGCAGGTAGTGAAGTGAAACCGGGCATGACGGCCGGTTTGCAACCCGAAGATGTAGGCATGAAAGGATACCTGTTGCACCGCATCGACTCATTGGCACGCGCCGGCTTGTCGGCAGGAGCTTATCCCGGTTGCCAACTGCTGGTACTCAAAGGCGGGCAAACCCTGTATAACCAATGCTACGGTACGTACTCCGATAAAGACTTACGCCCGGTAACCGCTGTCAGCATTTACGATGTAGGTGGGGTAACCAAATCGGCAGCTACAACGCTTGCCGTGATGAAACTGTACGATGAAGGACGGTTGAAGCTGACCGACACCGCCGCACAATACCTGCCCTGGTTGCGTAATACCGATAAGAAGAACATCACCATTCGCGAACTGCTGCTGAACGAGTCGGGCTTGCTGCCGCACATCCGTTTCTTCCGTGAAGCCATTGACGACGGTACGGTAACCGGACCGTTCACGCAAGGCTTTGTAGACGAGTGGCACTATACCCGCATGGGGCAATATACTTATGCCTGTTCCGACTTCAAATTCAAGAAGGGACTCTTTACCACCGCCAAAGATGCTACCCATACCCTGCACGTGGGCGACGATATGTGGCTGGCAAGCAGTTTCAAGGAGAATATCCAACGAAGCATTGCTACTTCTGAAACCCGTGTCAAACGCTTTGTGGTGAGCGACCTCGACTACATCGTCCTGCAACAGGTAGTAGAAGCCATTGCCCAAAAGCCCATGAACGAGTTCCTGGCAACCGAGCTCTATACCCCGATGGGCTTGACGCATACCTTGTTCCTCCCCTTGGACCGTTATACAAAGAGTGATGTGGTTCCTACGGCTGCCAACGACTACCTGCGCCGCCAGGATATGTGCGGGTATGTGCTCGATGAGGCGGCTTCGTTCCTGGGCGGTGTAGCGGGTAACGCCGGTTTGTTCTCAACTGCCGAAGAGGTGGGCGCCATCTTCCAACTGCTGCTCAACGGTGGCGAGTGGAAGGGCAAACGTTACCTGAGTGAAGCTACCTGCCGCTTGTTTACTACCGAGAAGTCGGCTACGGGACATTACGGCTTGGGATTCGACAAACCTAACCGGGTAGACCCGAAAGCCAGTTATTGTGCCGAATCGGCTCCCGATACTACATTCGGTGAAGTAGGCAATACCGGATCTTGTGCATGGGCCGACCCAAGTACCGGCATAGTGTATGTATTCCTGAGCAACCGGGCATGCCCTAACGTATGGAATGCCACGTTAACCGACATGAAACTGGCTCGTAAAATTCAAGATATTATCTGTCAATCCGCCCAATAGCATGCGCAAATACCTCTTCACGATACTACTATTATCTATCGGTACTATCGGAATAACGCAAAGTCCCGGACGGACTGAGCTGATTGTTCCGTACCGCCTTTCGCCGGTAGCTCCTCCGCCTCCTGCCCCTCCGTTGTTGCTTTCGCAAGCCACGGACGATGCGGCTTGCCGGCAGTGGGTAGACTCCCTGATGCAAAAACTCACGTTGAAGGAAAAGGTGGGGCAACTCTTTGTGTACACCTTCGCACCCGTGAGTACCAAGCGCAACCAGGCGTTGATGCGGGAGGTGATAAGTACGTACAAAGTAGGAGGTATCCTGTTCTCGGGAGGTAAGTTACCCAACCAGGCACAACTCACCAACGATGCGCAACGATTGGCACGGGTGCCGCTGTTGGTAACCTTCGATGGCGAATGGGGGCTCTCCATGCGCATTAAAGGTACGCCCGTCTTTCCCCGTAACATGGTGCTGGGATGCATTCAGAACGATACATTGATTTATGAATACGGCAAGGAGATGGCGCGCCAATGCCGTGAGTTGGGCGTGCAAGTCAACTTTGCCCCGGTAGCCGATGTCAACATCAATCCGGAGAATCCCGTAATTAATACCCGCTCGTTTGGCGAAGACCCCGTCCTGGTGGCACGTAAGGTTATAGCCTACGCTACCGGCTTGCAGGCGGGTAAGGTGTTGGCGGTATGCAAGCACTTCCCGGGACACGGCGATACGGAGGTGGACTCGCACAAGGCATTGCCCGTGCTCCCCTTTTCACGCGAACGGTTAGACAGCATCGAGCTGTATCCGTTTAAAGAAGCCGTCCGGGCAGGAATCGACGGGATGATGGTGGGACACCTGCAGGTACCTGTGTTTACCCCCGACGCCTCGCTTCCCTCTTCACTCTCGCGCCACGTGGTGCACGATTTACTCACCGACGAGTTGGGCTTCAAAGGATTGGTATTTACCGATGCACTGGCGATGAAAGGGGTGTCGACCCATACCCATGTATGCCTGCAAGCCTTGAAGGCGGGTAACGATATGGTACTGGCTCCCCGTAACCTGAAACCCGAGATTGAAGCGGTACTCGATGCCGTGGAGTCGGGTGAGTTGAGCCGGGAAGAGGTGGACGAGAAATGCCGCAAGGTACTTACTTATAAATACGTGCTGGGCTTGCAAAAGAAGCCTGTAGTACGTCTGTCGGGATTGGGTGCCCGCATCAATACGTCACATACCCGCACCCTGATTGAACAACTGAACTGCGCCGCCGTAACCGTACTTGGCAACCAAACAGAGGTGCTTCCATTGGATGATGAGCTGGAGGAAGTGGCGTTGCTGGAAGTGGGCGAGCCGGGCGAAACCAATGTACTGGCTACCGAACTGGCACGCTATACGCATCCCGTACGCTTCCAGCTAAAAACCAACCTTACCGATGCCGAAAGCAAGCAACTCACCGACTCACTATCGCGCTACAAACGCATCCTGGTAGCGGTGAGCGAACAACGGCTGGCTCCTTACCAGGAGTTCTTTGCCCGGTTTAAGCCGGAACAGCCGGTGGTGTACCTCTTCTTTACCCCTGCCAAGATGATGTTGCAGATTCAGCGGGCAGTAGCCGAAGCAGGGGCGGTAGTAGCCGCACACTCGCCTGCCGGGGAGGTGCAACAGCAGGTAGCCCGGGTGCTGTTTGCCAAAGCAAAGGTTGACGGACGTTTGTCGGCAAGCATCGGCGGACTGTTCAGGGTGGGCGAGGGTGTTACCCTCTCCTCATCGACGCCGGTACACATTGTTCCCGAAGAATACGGACTCTCATCGGCCATCCTGGCACGCATCGATACCATTGCCCGCGAAGGAATAAGCAAGGGAGCCTATCCCGGCTGCCAGGTAGTGGTGCTCAAAGACGGAAAGGTAATGGTAGACAAGAGTTTCGGTACCCAAACCGGACCAACGGGCGAGCCCGTGAAGTCTACCGATATGTACGATGTAGCTTCGCTGACCAAAACGACCGCTACCTTACTGGCGGTAATGAAGTTGTACGATAAAGGGTTGTTTAACCTCACCGACCGCCTGGCTACATACCTGCCCTTCCTGCAGGGAACCAATAAGAAGGATATAACGGTGCGCGATGTACTGTTCCATCAATCGGGACTTCCTGCCGGTATCGTGCTGTACCCCGAAGCCATCGATAAGGAGAGTTACAAAGGTCGCCTGCTGAGCAACCGCCGCGATGCCACGCATACCCTGCAACTGGATGCACAGGTATGGGCCAATCCTAACTTTACCTACAAGAAAGAGTACCTGTCCGGCAAACAAAGTACGGAGTATAACCGTCCGTTTACCGATAGCCTGTGGCTGAACCGTTCCTTCGAAGAGGTAGTACGCAAGCAGATTGCAGATGCTCCGATGAAGGAGAAAACCTACCGTTACAGCGATGTAGGCTTTATCCTGTTGCGCATGTTGGTGGAGAAAGTTGCCGGCATGCCGATGGACGAATACCTGCAACATGAATTCTACGGCCCGATGGGACTGAAGCATACCGCTTTCTGTCCGCTGCAACATAATCACCCCAAGGCGGGTATCGTACCTACGGCTATTGACAAGTTCCTGCGCAAAACTACACTCAGAGGCTATGTACACGATGATGTGGCTGCCTTCCAGGGAGGTGTGTCGGGTCATGCCGGGCTTTTCTCTACCGCCGGTGAAGTGGCACGTATCTACCAGATGCTCCTGAACGGGGGCGAACTGGATGGGCATCGTTACCTGAGTGCAGAAACCTGCCGGTTGTTTACTACGGAGAAGTCGACCATCAGTCGCCGTGGCTTAGGCTTCGACAAGCCCGAACCGCAACCGGGGCGCGGACCTTGTGCCGATGCCACCCCATCGACCGCCTACGGGCATACCGGCTTTACCGGTACCTGTGTATGGGTAGACCCGCAAAACGGAATGGTGTACGTGTTCCTGTGCAACCGCACCTATCCCGATGGTACCAACAAGAAGCTCACGCAATTAGATATACGCGCCCGCATACAGGCGGTACTGTACAATGCCCTGTTAAACTAAAAAAAGCGCCCCTCCTGATACCTGGGAGGGGCGCTTGGGCTCTATTGTTAATTGGCCGGTCTTAAAAGGACAAACCAATACGGAAGCCGAAGTTACTTAATCCGTCGATGTTGTATTCAACCAAACTACCTTTGTTGGAGTTGTAGCTGTAATATACGGCAGCATGCAATCCGGGGCCGTATGCCCAGGGGTAGAAGTTTACACCTACCTCCGGAGAGATGTGCACACCCCAACTGTCGTCATACGATTCAAATACATTGTAGTCAGAACGGAACTTGGCATAGTTGGCACCCAACTTAGCACCAAAGTACGGCTGAACAGAACTACCGCGGTTCAACTGATAACGGAAGGCAGCACCAAAAGGCAACTGGAATACCGTATGCTGTTGGTCGGTTGTAACGGCACCATCAGTCCCTACGGGAAGTGTTTGGCGCGGAATATATTCATGGTTGCTATGGTAGCTCAAGAAAGCACCCAGTGCAACATTAGGCGTTACAAAATAACCACCTTCAAAGTTCATACCCCAACCGCTGGCGTCGTTAGCAAATCCGTTGCTAAGAGGTACATTGAATTGCCAGTCCACACTTCCGTATCCTTTATCCGAAAGCTGTGCATGGGCCGGTAGGGCGCATATAAGAGCCACAGCTAAGACAGCCATTACTCTGAAAGAAATATTTTTTATTGTTTTCATAACGGTTCTGGTTCTAAATTATTTGTTGGTGAGATAAGGCGACTGTACATAAGCCTGGTTAACGGCAGCTACAGCCAGTGAGGTACTGGTAGTGGTGTCATAATCCAATCCGCTGGAGAAGGCTGTCCACAATACCGGCAGGTCTTGTCCGCTACCCTTGGGTGCAGTGAGGTTCAGTATTTCGGCAATGAATGAGTTGGTACTGTAACTGTAGTCAATCACGTACGGATAATACCATCCGCTCCAATCGCCCCAATACGGGATATCCCAGTAGTACGGATACCACCACCACCAATCGGGATAGTTGTAATCAATAAAGTAATACGTGCTTTCTACGTAACTAATCTGCATGCCCATATCGGCGGCAGCTTTGTTGGTTACCCGCGTATACCCTTTGTTATTCATATTCTGTGCATAAGTACTGATGATTTGTTGGGCATTGGCATCGGTCCAGTATTTAGCTTCGTCCGAGTTGCCTACAATCAAAATACTGTCGGGCAGATAGTAAGTGCTGAAACTTTTGAAGTTAGC